>CAYMSZ010000042.1:1965-10424 GCA_964393285.1 uncultured Lachnospiraceae bacterium
CAGAAGGTTCTCTATTTTGTTTCTCTGTATAGGAAAATCCGGTTTTTTCCTATACAGAGAAACAGAGCTGCTTTCAGATTCTGTGAAAACAGCTCCCTATTTCTCTATTTCAGAATATCTATTTCGTTTTTACGACTTTAGATATCCTCCTTATTTGGCCAGACCTGCCAGCTCCTTCAGAGCATCCAGGCTGTCTACCTTGTTGGAATACAGGCTCAGGGGAGCGATCAGAGTATCGCCGATGACGGTCAGATCATAACCCTGAGTGTCAATCTCGTTGTTCAGATATGCCTTGTGCTGGAATGCGTTCAGGTCGATATCGCCGCTGTTTAAAGCCTCGTTGGGCAGGTTGTAAGCATCAAACTCAACCAGCTCGATGTAGATGTTAGCGCCTTCTTCGTCCAGAACCTTCTGTACTGCTTTCCAATGATCGTTGGAAGCGCCGCAAACACCAACCTTTACAACAGTCTTGCCGGTAGAATCTGATACATAAGAATCTACTGCTGCTACAACATCGTCTCCGTCTGTAAAGTCAGCATCATAGTCAAAAGACGGGAAATATGCCTCACTGTACTTGGTCAGCAGATATTCTGCTACTGTCTGTGTCTGGAATGCTTCTACTACCGTCTTGTAGGTTTCATTGTCCGCATCAGCGGTACGAGCTACGATGATGTTAACATAAGGGTTCTCACCACTCTCATCCTGCTGCTCAATGATCAGAGCATCTCTGGAAGGAACCAGACCTACAGGAATGGCATAGGTGCCATTGATGGTGCTGGCTGCGTAGTCATCCAATGTAGAAGGCAGGGTGTTGGCTGTGGTAGGTACGATTTCTACATCGTAGATATATCCGGTGATGTCTGCGATCTCGGGAGTATATCCAGCCTCAGGATCTACGGTGATCAGTCCTGCTGTCTCTAACAGCTTAATGGCACGGGACTGGTTGGTACCGTCATCGGGAATACCGATCTTTACCGCATTAGCGGAGGGTGCCTTGGCAACGGTAACGGTATCCTCTCCTGCAGCTGCTGTGGTCTCCGTCTGTGTATTGCCGGATCCTGTTGTAGAACCTGTGCTGCTTGATGCACTGCCGGAGCATCCGGCTAATAATCCTACTGCCAGTAAACCGGAAGCCAATGTTACGGCTACTGTTTTTAAATTCCATTTTCTCATAACTATTTTTCTCCTCTTCCCTTTTTGATTTTTCATTTCCCGTTCGAACTGTTTCACAGTATACCCTCTTTTCTTTCTTTTGGCTAATACGAAAAGGAGATGATTAGTTATAAGTTTTTCTTATACGCAAATTTAAAAATAGAGAAACTTCTTAAATGAATTGCCTGACAAATGCCATGAAACCATCTATTTTGCTGCCTCTACGAAGGCCTGGAAAATTTTCCGGCTGTTTTCATCCACCCGGAATGAGAACTCCGGATGCCACTGAACCGCCCAGAGGAATTTTTGATCCGGCGCATAGATTCCTTCAATCAGTCCATCGGAAGACATTGCCATCACTTCCAGGCCCGGTGCTAACAGCTTAATGCCCTGATGGTGAAAGCTGTTTACCGGAAGAATGTCCAGATCCAACAGTTCTCTCAAAGGGGAGTCTGCCAGGAAGACATTATGGGTAGGTAATTCATAAGGGGGTTTGCCATGATGCTCTACGCTGGCCGGGAACATCGTAGGAAGATCCTGAAAAAGAGAGCCTCCCAATGCTGCATTGATGAACTGGATTCCCCGACAGATTCCCAGGATGGGCTTGTCTGCCTGCATGGCTTTCCACAAAAGCTGGATCTCCATCCGGTCTCTGTCCGGGCAGATTTCTCCGCAGACATCCAGTGTCTCTTCCTCATATATGGCAGGGGAGATATCCTGACCTCCTGTAAACAGAAAGCCGTCGCAGGTCTCCACCAGCTGCTGCAGATTATCCCGATCTGCCGTCAAAGGCAGCATAACAGGGATTCCTCCTGACTCTGTTACCCCGTCCATATATCCGGGGAGCATCCAATAACTTTCTCTCTCTGCATCTACCAGAGGTACAATTCCAATCAAAGGTTTTTTCATGTTCTAGTCTCCTCTATATATTGTAAGAAATCCCTGACCTCTTTTTTCGGCTCCTTTTGGTAGAAGAATCCATAAGGAACGGAAATATCCCAGTCACACAGGATGGTCTTCATAGCCGGATGCGTATTTTCGCAAAAGGCCGGCGCCACCAAAAGTGTACCTTGAATCAAACTCTTGTCAAAAAGAGCACTGCTAAACCCCTCTATCTCTTTCACCTTCATCCCGTAGCCTATAGCCTTTATCCGTAACTTCTCTAACAGTGCTTCTCTCCCTGCTCTGGCTAAGATCAAGGTCTCTCCTGACAGATCCTGGACAGTCAGCCAGTTTTTTTCTGCCAGGGGATGTCCCTCCGGCACCAGAAATGCAATGGGAACCATGGCACAAAGGAAAAAGGACATATTCTCCTGCCAGGGAGAATCATCCTTCATGTACTCCATTAAATCCATAAAAGAGTACGCAGACTCTGCCGTTTTTTCATCCTCATTGGACATATCGACAAAGGTAATCCGGGTCTGCACCTGCGGGTGGGTATTTACATAGTCCCTCCACAATTCATGGAATAATACATTTTTCCAAAACCGGGGGACACCTACCCGTATCTGATTCTGCCCCTGAGCCTGAATGCGCAGCAATTCCTGCTGCAGCTGTCTGTTGGCTTCCTTCATCCCCGGCACCTGACTGTACAGATACTGTCCTGCCGGTGTCAGTGTCAGTCCTCTCCTGCTGCGGACAAACAGGGTTACCTGAATATTGGACTCCAGGGTATTGATCTGCTGGATCACTGCGCTGGGTGTGATATAAAGTTCTGCTGCCGCTTTGGAAAAGCTGCCTGCGTTGGCTACTGCCATAAAGGTATCTAATTGGGAATGAAACATTCCATGGCCTCCTTATTATAAGGTTATCCTAATAACTATTATAAATTATTTGCATTTCTCTTACAAGTCCTTTTGTGAAATAATCTTCATGTACATACTCGTTGTTTTTATGTACATTTCCTTATTATATGGCTGCCTGGGACGCGATGCAGGATGGCGTAGCGTCCTTGACAGTTATCTTTTTGAAACCATTTGAAAGGGGTAATATCAATGAAAACCAACATGACACGTCGTGACTTTTTAAAGGGTACCATGGCCGGTGCTCTCAGTCTGGCTGCAATGGGTATCGTAGGCTGCGGTTCCAACGAGGAATCCACTACTACCGCTGCACCTGAGACTGCTGCTACGGAGGCTTCCTCTGTAGAGGCTGAGGTATCTTCTCCCGAAGAGACTCCTGCCTATGAGATTGCCGAGACCGTATCCTATGACGCTGTAGTCGTAGGTTGTGGTGCTGCCGGTATCCAGGCTGCCCTGACTCTTCAGGCTGCCGGTGTCAATACCGTATTACTGGAAAAGGGCATGAGCTGCGGCGTATCCAACGGCTGCATGGCCGGTGGTCCTGCCCTGGCAGAGACCAGAGTACAGGCTGAGAACGATGCTACCGTATCTGTCAAGACTCTGTATGAGTGCATGTACGGCTTTAGCCGCGGCACAGTAAACGGCGAACTGCTGCGTAAATGTATCAATAAAGGCGAGGCTGTTGTCTCCAACTTCATGGACAACGGTGTCAACATGGGTCTCCGTGTAGATGCTTACGGCATGGGATTCCAGGCTCGTCATAACTTTAAAAACCTGGAAGGCACACAGGTATCCGGTGCTGACCGTTTCCAGCCTCTGGTAGACAAGTTTGAGGCAGACGGCGGTGTATTTGAGCCCATGCGTGAGGGTCTGTCCCTGGTACAGGATGGCAACACCGTAACCGGTCTCATTGCCAAGAATCTGGATGACAACACCTACATCCAGTACAATGCCAAGGCTGTTCTGGTAGCTACCGGCGGCTATGCCGGCAATGCTGAAATGTTAAAGGAAATCTTTGGAGATGTCAGCGTATATCCTCTGTGCAATACCATCTCTATCGGAGAAGGCTATGACATGGTTCTGGCTGCCGGCGGTATTGCAGACCGCAACTGGGGTCTGTGCTGCAATGAGTTTGGCGGCGCCAATGACAAGATTGCCAACGTTCAGGGTCGTGCCATGGCATTTGCCAGCGATGCTCAGAAGTTTGCCATCTATGGCGGTCTGATTGTAAACCGTTATGGCAATCGTTTCATGAACGAGCAGTATCTGTCCGATCGTCCTCTGGCTCTGGGCGGTGAGATGTCTCTCCGTGAGGGTCGCTACTATGCTGTTGTAGACCAGGCTATGGTAGACGGCTGCCGTGATGAGGGTATCCTGGAATATCTGGGCAACCCTGCTGACTGGTATGTAGGTCAGACCGGTTTTAAGGATGTGGTTCTTTCCGATCTGGATGCTGCCCTGGAAACCGGTGTCTCTGAGGGATGGATTGCTAAGGGCTCTCTGGCTGAGTGCGCTGCTTTCTTCGGCATGGAAAATCTGGAAGAGACCGTAGCTGCTTACAACGAGTTATGTCAGGCAGGAGAGGACGACCAGTTCTATAAGGAAAGCTACCTGTTAAAGGAGCTGACCGGTGATACCTACTATGTCATCGAGTATCAGCCCTCTATCTGGTGCACCTTCGGCGGTGTAAAGACCGATGCTTACTGCCGTGCTCTCACCAGCAGCCAGGATGTCATCCCCGGTCTGTATGTAGCCGGCGTAGATAACGGTTCCCTGTACTGCGCTCCTTACTATGAGAATGAGGGTGCTGCTCTGGGTACTGCCTACACCAGCGGTATTGTAGCCGGTGAGTGCATGATTGACTACATCAACGCTCTGTAAGACAATCTCTTAGTTTTGTCTCCTATACAGGGAATGCCACCCAATGCAGTTTTGCAAAGGGTGGCATTCCTTTTTTATATATAGATGATGTTGGTGTTAAACGGCATTTTGTGCAAGCACAAAGCCTTTTGGTCACTGGAATCATATAAATGAGTTGTCTGGCAAATACTATGAGGCCATCGATTTTTTCACGCTCTCCACGCCTGTCCGGAGGCGATTCAATCCGTCCATAAGTCTGGTCTTAGGACAGGCCAGATTCATGCGAAGGAAGTTTCTTCCGTCTCCTCTGTACTCACAGCCTTCGGACAAATAAAGGCCGGTCTTCTCTCTGAGGTAGACCGCCAGTTCATCGGAAGGCAGACCCAGGCTGTGGCAGTCAATCCAAAGCAGGTAAGTGGCTTCTCCTTTTACGGCAAAGATCCCGGGGATCTTCTCCCGGATATACTCCTCTGCAATGCGTCGATTCTCTGCCAGATAAACCTTCAGCTCGTCCAGCCAGGCTCCGCCCTTCTGGAAAGCTGCAATGGCAACCTCTGCGGAAAATACATTTCCCTCTGCCACTTCATCGGTATTTAATCCTCTCCACACCTTATGGCGCAGTGTTTCATCCGGCACCATGACAGCAGCACTCTGTAGTCCTGCAATATTAAACGCCTTGGTAGGAGCGATGCAGGTAACACTGTTCTTCCGACAGCAGTCTGATACAGAAGCAAAGGACACATACTCCCGATCCGGCAGGGTCAGATCGCAGTGTATCTCGTCTGACAGCACCACCACATGATGCTTCTCACACAGCTCTCCAATCCGTCCCAAAGTCTCCCGATCCCAGATGATACCGGTAGGATTATGAGGATTGCAGAGAATCAGCAGGGAAGACTGGGGGTCTGCCAGCTTTTCTTCCAGATCCTCATAATCTATGGTATAGACACCGTTTTCATATCTTAGTTGGCTTTCCAGCACATTCCTTCCGTTGTTGTAAATAGAATTGAAGAAAATATTATAAGCTGGTGTAATCACCACCACATTTTCTGCCGGAGTGGTCAGCTTCCGTACCACAGAGGAAATGGCAGGCACTACGCCGGTACAAAAAATCAGCCAGTCTCGCTCCATAAGGAAGTTATGTCTGCTCTTCCACCAGTGAATGTATGCCTGATACCACTCCTCCGGTACGATGGAATAGCCAAAGACGCCATGGCCTACCCGTTTTTGCAGGGCCTGAATCACTTCCGGCGCCGTGTGGAAATCCATGTCTGCTACCCACATCGGAAGTTCATTTTCCTTTACGTCCCATTTGTAGGAGTTGGTATTTCTCCGATCTACTTCTGTATCAAAATCGTACATATAGGAAGTCTCCTCCTTTATTCCCCTTTGCAGGTAATCACTGTCTTAGAGGGGTCGATGCGATCCTTCTGGAGGATCAGTTCTCCGATAGACTCTGCGGTAATGGTGCCTCCGGAGGGGTTGATGACACTATCGATCTTGCTGTCGATCTGGGCATCTACTGTGGAATACTCAAAGGCCAGGGTGGTGTTGATCAGCTTACAGTTTTTCATAACCAGATTGTCAATATAGCACATACCCTGGAGGCTTTCGATGGTGCAGTTGATCAGAGTCAGATTCTTGGCATTCCATCCCAGATACTCTCCGGAGATAAAGGAATCATATACTGTGACATTGTCGGTATTCCAGAAGGCATCCTTGGACAACAGCTTGGCATTGTGAACCTCCAGGTTATGACAGCCATCAAAGGAGTAGTTGCCATCCAGACGGAAATCACGGATTACCATGTTATTGGTGTTCATGGCAAAATAATCGCCCTTGGCCGTTACATTTTCCAGTGTCACATGATCGCAGCTCCACAGGGTCTCTGCTGCGTTGGTAAAGCATACGTTTCTCAGAGTCAGTCCATCACAGCGACGGAAGTTCTTCGGTGCCTGAATAACGGCATCCTCTACCTGAATATCATTGGTGTACCATACACCGGCTCTGGCCATGTCAAACCAGGTACAGTCCTTGGCTGTAATATGATTACAATACCACAGAGGATATTTCCATTTGAACATACTGCCTACCAGGTCAATATTGCTGCTCTCTTTCAGAGGAGATTCTCCATCGTCAAAAATCGTATCTACAATCTTCAGATTTTCTGAAGCAAACAATGCTCTTTCTCCTGTCAAAAACTGCTGCTTGATTTCTTTTTTCTGTTCCATTCTATTCCTCTTTCTATGGTTCATTGAGAGACAAACGTATTTTATATTGTCCCACGTCTTTTCAATTTTACCATAAAAAGCAAAAAATCACCATATCATACATATAGAAAGTTTAGGAACCGAAAATCAAAAAAATCATTTGACTTCTGTAAGGTATCCGCCTATAATCAGGGCGTGGGAATGAGGTTCTCCCATGGCTACAAGCCTAAACCGCTTTTTAAGCTGATGACTTCTGTGATTTTATTGTCGCAGAGATCATCAGCTTTTTTGCGACAGAAGGAGTGTTTTTTATGTTAACTTCCCTTATGCTGATTTTTCTGGTGGGTTTGACGGCAGCATCCCTTTTTGAAAGATTAAAGCTGCCTCGCATTGTGGGAATGCTGCTTACCGGGGTTCTTCTGGGACCATATGTTTTGGATTTTCTTGACCCATCTGTTTTGTCGATCTCCGCTGATTTAAGGAAATTGGCTCTCATTATCATCCTGTTAAAAGCCGGTCTGTCCCTGAATCTTTCTGATTTAAAGAAAGTAGGCCGCCCAGCCATCCTGATGTCATTCCTGCCTGCCAGCTTTGAAATTCTGGCGTATATTCTTTTCGCTCCCTCCATTTTGGGAATCACGCCAACAGAAGCTGCTGTCATGGGAGCGGTTCTTGGTGCAGTCTCCCCGGCGGTAGTCGTGCCTCGAATGGTACATCTGATGGAAAACAAGTACGGAACAAAAAAAGGAATCCCTCAACTGATTTTAGCCGGTGCCTCCTGTGATGATATTTTTGTCATTGTGCTATTTTCCACATTTGTAAGTATGGCACAAGGGGGAGCTGTTCACCTGACTGATTTTGTCAGTATCCCCGTCTCCATCCTGCTAGGCGTTTTGCTGGGGGTCATGGCTGGAATGCTTCTCAGTCTGTTTTTTGAAACTGCCTACACCCATGATCATTGTGTCAGAAACAGTATGAAAGTGATCATCATTCTGGCGGTCTCGTTTTTATTGATGGCAATTGAGGATTGGTTAAAGGGGATTCTCTCTGTTTCCGGTCTGCTGGCTGTCATGAGCATGGCCTGCGTCTTAAAACTCAGGAGTACCGATTTTGTATCCCGTCGTCTTGGGGAAAAATTTGGAAAGCTGTGGTTGGCTGCTGAGGTGATCTTATTTGTTCTGGTGGGAGCCGCTGTGGACATTCGGTATACCATGGGAGCCGGAATTTCTGCTGTTGGCATGATTTTCCTTGCCCTTGCCATTCGGGCCATCGGAGTCATCCTTTGCCTGATAGGCACTCCACTTAACAAGAAGGAACGGCTGTTTTGCGTAATCGCATATTTGCCCAAAGCCACCGTACAGGCGGCAATCGGCGCTGTTCCCCTGTCCCTTGGCCTTTCCTGCGGAAAAATCGTTCTGTCGGTATCTGTCCTGGC
>CAYMSZ010000043.1:0-10424 GCA_964393285.1 uncultured Lachnospiraceae bacterium
CTGAGTGTTCTCCGCTGTCAGCTGCTCCATCTTTGCCTGAATGGCTCCCTGATGACGGTAGTAATCGTCTCTGGCACGACACTTGGCCCGTACCAGGTCATCGGCGTTCATGGTGTAGAGGCTTTCGGATGCCTCTGCTAAGTCTGGATTCTTTTCGGCAATCATTCTCAATCCCTCCCATGTGGTGGCTTTAAACAATCGTGCCCAATAATCGATCTCATAGGCTTTGTCTTCTTCACAAGCCAGGTTGATATGAGTCAAGTCTACCACGCTCAGCACAAATTTTCCACTGTATATATGATAATTTTTAATGTTTAAAAGTTTGTAAGAAGCATAAAATTCCGGATACTCAGGGAAGGGGCAGAAGTTTAGAAAGCCGATGTGGATGGCTGGTCCAACCTCCGTATAGTCCTGTCCGGCATGAAGCTGGTCGAAGCTGCGACAGAGATAGGACAGAGACCGATCCTGCCAGTTCAGCTCGTTTAGTACCTGCATCTCCAGATTTACATAGCTGTGATTATTCAAGAGAATAGCAATGTCCAGCATAAAGGTCTTTTCGTCAATGGCTTCTCCCATTTTAATGGGATTGGTAATGGTAAGACTTTGAATAGAATCCTCATCCATATGGAGTAGGGAACAGATGAGAGATTTTAGCACTCTTTGGTTCTTTTGCAAGATCATCCGAAACATGTAGTCATTAGTGAACTGGTATTCGATGGGGCCCGTAGCAGCTGCCAATTCTTTGCTAAATACCACAGGATGATTTTTTATCTGGTCTTTTGCAGGGCAGGGATTCTTAGCTCCTATCAGCTGGGGATTTCTTTTGCTTTTTTGAGAATTGCATTCTTCATTTGTATTTTTCATAAGATATGTCCTTTCAATGTGTGAACTACGAGATATCAGGATTAGAAATAGCAAGGGATTGATTAAGATAAATGTTTTTTGAAATTGTAATCAGAACTGCTGATATATCCTGATGATCTGAATTGTCAGTGCATATAGTTATGCAGATTTAAGAATTGGTGTGATGCTATGCGAGATTATTATTACATATTTTGGAAGTGAATGCAAGCCTTTCTATTCTGATTATTTTGCCTTAAGAATTGATGTGCCCACCATTCTGGGTACATTCTATGGAAACCGAATAGAAATGTTACATGGAATGTGGTAAAATGACCTTGAGAGAAGGATGTAGTGGAGGATGGAATCATGAAGGTATGGAATGCAATCAAAAGTGCAGGGGTGAAGCAAAAAAAAGAATCGGTCATGGCCTTGGAAACACCCTGGACAGAGACCGTTACCGCTGAAAATGTGTGGCAGGAATACCCGCGACCCCAGCTGGTACGAAAAAACTGGCAGAATTTAAACGGATACTGGGACTATGCCATTGTATCTGATGGAAAAGCTCCTACGAAGTGGGAGGGACAGATTTTGGTTCCTTTTTCACCGGAGGCGCCTCTGTCCGGGGTGAATCGCCAGCTGCAACCGGGAGAAACTTTGTGGTACCGGCGAGGATTTAAACTGGGTGAAGATCAGATGGAGAACCATAGAATCCTGCTCCATTTCGGGGCTGTGGATGAACGATGCACGGTCTGGATCAACGAGAAAACGGCAGGAAGTCACAGGGGAGGTTACCTTCCCTTTACCCTGGATATTACGGAATGGGTAAAGCCGGGAGAAAATAGTCTCATCCTTGCCTGCCAGGATGATTCCGATACTTCCTATCATACCAGGGGAAAACAGATGCTGAAACGGGGCGGCATGTTTTATACGGCCCAAAGCGGCATATGGCAGACAGTTTGGCTGGAAAGTGTGCCGGATACCTATGTGGAATCCCTGGAGCTTCAGCCGGAGTATGATAAAAGTCAGCTTGTCCTGCAGATTCATCTGCGAGGAGAAGAGGAAAACAGGACCGCTATTTGCCGCGTGACGGTAACAGATGCATCAGGACATCGGGTAGCAGATAAAATGGGAAAACCGGGAGAGATTCGTGTCTCCATTCCGGAAGCCATTCCCTGGACACCCAAACGGCCTTATCTGTATGGCCTGCGGGTCACCTTGTATTGCCAGGAGAAGGATACCAAAAATGCAGAACCCTTGGTAACGGATGTGGTAGATTCCTATTTTGCCATGCGCCATATCAGCGTAGAATTGGACAAACAGGGAATTCCCCGCCTGTGTCTCAATCACAAGCCATATTTTCAAAATGGAGTTCTGGATCAGGGATATTGGCCCGATGGTCTGATGACGGCGCCCTGCGATGAGGCGTTGGTATACGATATTATGCAGATGAAGAAGGCAGGGTTCAATATGCTGCGGAAGCATTGCAAGGTGGAGCCTCTGCGCTGGTATTATCATTGTGACCGCCTGGGAATGCTGGTATGGCAGGATATGGTAAACGGAGGTACGGATTACAATATGCTGCATCTGTGCTATTTGCCTACCGTATTTCCGGCCTATGGAAACGGCCCCCACGATGAGGAAAAGTACACAGGCCGCAGAAAACGGGAAAGCAAGCAGGAATGGTATGAACAGACCAGAAAAACCATAGAGCTTCTGAAAAATCATCCCAGTGTGGTAACCTGGGTATTGTTCAACGAAGGATGGGGGCAGTTCGAGGCAGAAGCAACCTTCCGGTATGTGAAAAATCTGGATTCCACCCGAATCATCGATGCCGCCAGCGGCTGGTTTGATCATGGACTGGGAAATTGCAGGAGCGTTCATAATTATTTTCGAACATTACAGTGCCCGTCCCCTAAAAAGAATCAGAAAACCCATCGTACCGCAGTGATATCGGAGTATGGCGGCGTAGCCTATCCGATTCCCGGGCATATAGCGACAGACCAGGTATATGGGTATCAAAATCTAAAAAGTGCGAAAAAATGGCAGACAAAAGTCCGTCAGCTGTTGGATCGAATAGAAAGATTGGAGAAACAAGGATTATCGGCAGCTGTATATACTCAGGTGTCAGACATAGAAGATGAGGTCAATGGAATTTTGACCTATGACCGAAAAATCAACAAATTTCAGTGACGGACCTGCAAGCAAGAAGGTGACGCCAGGGAAGAAAAGAGCCTGTGACATTTCTTTTTAGGCAGGAATATAGTAAGAGTGAGACGCTGTTTGAAAGCAGCAGCTTTACAGGCTGTTTGGTGGCACGATGGATCAGGAACATTATATTGGTCGAGGAATCGGTCTGGCAGTCATGGATACCGGAGCCTTTCCCCACCCGGACTTTCGGGAGCGGCTGGTAGGCTTTCAGGATGTGGTGCACCAAAAATCCCAATATTATGATGACAATGGACATGGTACCCACATCCTGGGGATTGCGGCAGGAGATGGAAGACGATCCGGCGGAATGTACAGAGGAGTTGCGCCCGGGGCCCATTTGCTGGTAGTCAAGGTTCTGGATGCACAGGGAAATGGCAGTGTAGACCACGTGCTGAAAGGAATCGATTTTTTGCTGGAGCACTACAGAGAATATGGGATTCGGATTGTCAATATTTCCATGGGAGGCTTTGAAACAGACCATATGGAAGAAGATTCCGTCCTGGTGCGAGGTGTGGAAAAATTATGGGATGCGGGACTGGTGGTGTTGGCGGCAGCAGGAAATTACGGGCCAAAACCTATGTCCATTGCCACTCCCGGCATCAGCAGGAAAATCATTACCGTAGGCTGTAGCGACGATGAGACAGAAACCACAGGCCCGGAACATAGAAAGAAGAATTATTCCGGAAGAGGACCTACCAGAAACTGTATTTGCAAGCCGGATCT
This sequence comes from uncultured Lachnospiraceae bacterium, assembly GCA_964393285.1. Taxonomy (GTDB): domain Bacteria; phylum Bacillota; class Clostridia; order Lachnospirales; family Lachnospiraceae; genus RGIG7193. The sequence continues at coordinate 3,775 of CAYMSZ010000043.1, forward strand.
GGTGGCACCTGGGTCAGCTATCGTATCCTGCAATCGTATGCGCAGACAGGGAGATGCTCCCTACACCACCAAAAGCGGAACCTCCATGGCGACGCCCCGGGTAGCCGGTGGGATTGCCTGTCTGTTGGAAAAATATCCGTCTCTCACCAATGTGCAGGTAAAGCTGAAATTGCGGGAAAGCTGCCGCAGGCTGGCTGTTCCCTTGGAAAAACAGGGGTGGGGAGAGCTGGATTTGAATCGACTGCTCCAGTGAAAGGCAAGTATTTTGCAAGATAAGGAATCATCATAAAAATGAGTGAAAAAAATTACACCTACATGCTGCGCTGCGGAGATGGCTCTCTGTATACCGGTTGGACCAATGATCTGGAAAAAAGACTCAAAGCCCACCAAAAGGGGAAAGGGGCGAAATATACCAAAGCCCACCAGCCTGTAGAATTGGTATACAGTGAGAGCTTTGCCACCAAAGAAGAAGCCATGCAAAGAGAATGGAGAATCAAGCGCCTGACCAAGGGAGAGAAAGAAACCCTGGTGGAACATTACAAAAACAAGATAGAAGAACATGACAGCATAAAAGCCACAGAGCAGCTGCCGTAAACAAAAAGGAAGGATTTCCTTTTGTATCCCAGACAGGACTCTGTGGCGTAAGAGCAGAACTTTTAAAAATTATAACCGATCTGCCAGTTCATGGAGCAGATAGTTGGTGTCCTCCCAACCCAGACAAGGATCGGTAATGGACTTGCCGAAGATATGATCCTCCACCTTTTGAGAACCGGGAACCAGGTAGCTCTCGATCATGAGACCCTTTACCATATTGGCGATATCCGGGTTCTGTCTGCGGCTGTGAAGAACTTCTTTGGCAATTCGAATCTGTTCCATGTATTTTTTGTTGGAATTGGCATGGTTACAGTCTACAATGCACATAGGAGCGCCGATGTTCTTTTGTACATACATATCATGGAGAAGCACCAGATCTTCATAATGATAATTGGGCAGGCTTTGTCCATGCTTGTTCATATATCCCCGAAGAATAGCGTGAGCCAGAGGGTTGCCGTCTGTATGGACTTCCCAGCCCCGGAAGATGAAGGTATGCTTTCTCTGAGCAGCATAAATGGAATTCAGCATGACAGAGATGTCGCCGCCGGTAGGATTTTTCATACCAACCGGTACATCAATGCCGCTGGCAGCCAGGCGGTGCTGCTGGTTCTCTACGGAACGGGCACCTACAGCTACATAGGACAGCACATCGTCCAGATACCGGAAATTCTCAGGATACAGCATCTCATCGGAGGTAGGCATTCCATAATCCTTTAACGCATTCATGTGAAGCTTACGGATGGCAATGATACCTGCCAGCAGATCCTCTCCCTTTTCCGGGTCAGGCTGATGGAGAATTCCCTTATAGCCGTCTCCGTTGGTGCGAGGCTTGCCGGTATAGATGCGAGGGATGATGACCAGCTTGTCCGATACCTCATCTGCTACTTTTCTCAATCTTCCCAGATATTCATATAATGCCTCCGGATTATCGGCAGAACAGGGACCGATTACCACCAGGAACCGGTCATCCTCTCCGGTAAAAATCTTGCGGATCTCTGCATCCTTTTCTGCTTTCAGAGCTTTTAACTCATCAGATATAGGAAACTGTTTCTTCACTTCCATGGGAATCGGAAGCTTTGCCACATAATTAAAACTCATATACGATATTCTCCCCTCATTGCGGCAGTGCCGGAAATTGTTATCATCATAATCCATTTGTCGGGGAACTTCAAGTGCTTTTTCACTTTAAAGTGAGAAAAAATTACAAAAAAGTTTTTCATTCGACAAACCCGTATATTTGTGCTATGCTCATAAGGACGCAAAAACAAAAGCAAAGGAGATGTTTAACATGGAAAATCCTTGTGTATGGGAAAAGTACAAACCGGAGCAGGAAGCCGCTATCGTAGCTGCCTGTGAAGCGTACAAAACCTACTTAAACAACAGTAAGACAGAGAGAGAAGCCGTAGCCAGCGCAGTAGAACTGGCCGAGGCCAGAGGCTTCCGCAACCTGGATCAGATCCTGGCAGCAGGTGAGACCCTGAAAGCCGGAGATAAGGTCTATGCGGTAAATATGAAGAAGAGCATTGTCCTGTTTATCATAGGTAAAAAGCCTATGGAGGAGGGCATGAATATTTTAGGCGCTCATGTAGACTCCCCTCGTCTGGATATCAAAGGCAACCCTCTTTATGAAGATGGCGGTTTTGCTTATCTGGATACCCATTACTACGGCGGTATTAAGAAGTATCAGTGGGTAGCCACTCCCCTGGCACTTCACGGTGTCATTGTGAAAAAGGACGGCACCACCGCTACCGTATCCATCGGTGAGAATGAGAGCGATCCTGTATTCTGTGTTACCGATCTGTTGATTCACCTGGCTGGCGAGCAGATGAATAAGAAAGCCAGCGTAGTCATCGAGGGAGAGGACCTGAACCTGCTGGTAGGCAGCCGTCCCGTTGCCAAAGAAGAAGGCAAAGAAGAGGAAAAGGAGCCCGTTAAGGCACAGATTCTGGCCATCCTGAAGGAAAAATACGGTGTAGAGGAGACAGACTTTATCTCCGCTGAGCTGGAGGTGGTACCTGCCGGGAAAGCCAGAGATCTGGGTCTGGATCGCAGCATGATTATGAGCTATGGTCAGGACGACCGTATCTGCGCCTATACATCCCTGGAGGCAATCCTGGAAGTGGAGAATCCGGAGCGCACCAGCTGCTGTCTGCTGGTAGACAAAGAGGAGATCGGAAGCGTAGGAGCTACCGGTATGCACTCTCATTTCTTTGAGAACACCCTGGCTGAGCTGATGAATCTGGCAGGACAGTATTCAGAGCTTTCCATGCGTCGCTGCCTGAGCCGTTCCCGTATGCTGTCTTCCGATGTCAGCGCAGGCTATGATCCCATCTATGCCTCTGCCTTCGAGAAAAAGAATGCTACCTTCTTAGGAAAGGGTATGTCTTTCCTGAAGTTTACCGGTTCCCGGGGAAAGAGCGGCTCCAACGATGCCACTCCTGAGTACATCGCAAAGCTGCGCAAGCTTTTGGATGAGGCGGATGTAGCGTATCAGTTTGGCGAGCTGGGCCGGGTAGATGTAGGCGGCGGCGGAACCATCGCATACATCCTGGCAGAGTATGGCATGGATGTAATCGACAGTGGTATGCCGGTTCTGAATATGCACTCTCAGTATGAGGTGTCCAGTAAGATCGATGTCTATGAGGGAATTCGCGGATATCGTGTGTTCCTGGAGGATGGACAGAACTAAGCAAAGAGGCAAGAAAATGAAGATTCATAATGCATGGACCTTTACAGAGGAGGGGGATTTCGCCCTCCGGGATGTGTGGGTAAAAGAGGATAAGATAGAGGCTGTCAGACCATCTGGAATACAGGAAACACCTGAGATCGGAGAATCCCCCGAAGAAACCATAGATGGCACAGGTCTTTATCTGATCCCAGGTTTGACAGATATTCACTTTCATGGTTGTAATGGGGTGGATTTCTGCCATGGCACAGAAGAAGCCTTTCGTACCATCGCCTCCTACGAGGCGAGAAACGGGGTGACGACCATCTGCCCTGCCACCATGACCTACCCGGAGGAAAAACTGTCCCGGATCTGTCAAAGTGTCCGTGCATTTTTGTTAAAAAGAAAGGGATGGGAACCCCTTGCTGACCTGGTGGGAATCCGCATGGAGGGTCCCTTCCTCTCCATGGAAAAAAGAGGTGCCCAGAATCCTCTGTATATCCGGCCTGCCGATGTGGATATGTATCGCCGATTACAGGAACAATCTGGAAAACAGATCAAAATAGTGGATGTGGCACCGGAAACAGAAGGCGCCATGGAGTTTATCCGAGAAGTACAGGGAGAGGTTATCTGTTCTCTGGCTCATACCATGGCAGATTATGATACGGCCATGAAAGCCTTTGCAGCCGGGGCAAGCCATGTGACCCATTTGTACAACGCCATGCCTCCCTTCAGCCATCGGGCACCGGGGGTGGTAGGAGCAGCATCGGATACAAAAAATTGCCAGGTTGAGCTGATTTGTGATGGCGTTCATGTACACCCTTCCGTATGCCGCTCTACCTTTTATCAGTTTGGAAAAGATCGGGTCATCCTCATCAGCGACAGCATGATGGCAGCAGGAATGGCAGACGGGGCGTACACCCTGGGAGGGCAGGCAGTCTATGTACAGGGAAAGACAGCCACTCTGGCAGACGGAACCATAGCCGGCTCGGCAAGCAATCTGATGCAATGCCTGCAGACTGCTGTAAGGGAAATGCAGATTCCCCTGGAATGGGCAGTCTGGAGTGCAGCCGTCACACCGGCAAAGTCCATAGGAATCTATGACAGATACGGAAGTATCACAGAAGGAAAAAAAGCAAATCTGGTGTTGCTGGATGCAAACATAAATCTGGTGCAGGTCATCCTGAATGGGAAGCCTGTGACGATGGTGTAAAAAGTGGATATCGAAAGAATACAGAAAATTATGAGCCGTTGTATGCTCTGCCCCAGACACTGTGGAGTAAACCGCAGTGCAGGACAGAGGGGACGATGCGGCATGACAGATCGAATACAGGCAGCAAGAGCTGCTTTACATATGTGGGAAGAACCCTGCATTTCCGGGGAAGAGGGAAGCGGAACCGTATTTTTCTCCGGTTGCTCTCTGGGCTGTGTCTATTGCCAGAACCATGAGATAGCCATAGGAGACGCAGGAAAAGAAATCTCTCTGAAGCGATTGACGGAAATTTTCCTGGAGCTGCAGGAGAAAAAAGCCAATAACATTAACCTGGTTACGGCGGGACATTTCCTGCCTCAGGTAATATATTCTTTAGAACAGGCAAAAAAACAGGGATTGGAGATTCCTGTTGTATACAATACCAGCGGATATGAGACAGTGGAGGCCATCCGGATGCTGGACGGACTGGTAGATGTCTATCTGCCGGATATGAAATATATGTCCTCCGATATTGCAAAAAAATATTCCGATGCACCGGACTATTTCCCGGTAGCAAAGGCAGCCCTGGCAGAGATGGTAAGACAGACCGGAGCCCCGGTTTTTGATGAAAGAGACAGAATTCAAAAAGGTGTCATTGTCCGGCACCTGCAGCTGCCCGGCTATATGGAGGATTCCAAAAAGGTGATACAATACCTGTATCAAACCTATGGAGATCAGATTTTTATCAGTATTATGAATCAATATACCCCCTTACCTCAGGTGGCTTCCTATCCGGAGATTGATCGAAAGATTACGGAAAAGGAATATGATGAGCTGGTAGACTACGCCATTGACTTAGGCGTGGAAAACGGATTTATTCAAGAGGGGGAAACGGCGTCGGAAAGCTTTATCCCCGCTTTTGTTATGGAAGGAATATAGACATGGGTGCATCAGGAAAGGAACGATTTACAATGAAACCAGAAAACCGATTGGAGAAGAAACCCAAGGCTCCTGTGTATCCCGGCGGGATATCTGCAGGGAAAAAACGCTGCCCTCACTTTGGCAAGTGCGGTGGCTGTGAGCTGCTGTCACTTTCCTACGAGGAACAGCTGCGCAGAAAGGAAACCTTTGTGAAAGAACAGCTGTCCTCCTTTTGCCGCTTAGAGCCCATAGTGGGAATGGAAAACCCGGAGCATTACCGGAATAAGGTTCACGCTGTATTTGACCGGGATAAAAAAGGAAATGCCATCTCCGGGGTTTATGAAGCCGGTTCCCACAAGGTAGTGCCTGTAGATAGCTGCCTGCTGGATGATGAGAGAGCAGATGCCATTATCGTAACCATTCGCAGCCTGTTGAAATCCTTCAAGATCAAAACCTATGATGAGGACACAGACTATGGTCTGTTGCGACATGTGCTGATTCGTACCGGTCATGTCAGCGGACAGATCCTGGTGGTGCTGGTGACGGTATCCCCCGTATTTCCCTCCCGAAATAATTTCGTCAAGGCTCTGCGGGCCCGGCACCCGGAGATCACTACTATCGTTCAGAATATCAACGATCAGAGCACCAGCATGGTCCTGGGCAAACGAGACATTACCCTCTATGGCAAGGGATATATTGAGGATACGTTGTGTGGCAAGACATTCCGGATCTCGCCTCAGTCCTTCTATCAGATCAATTCCGTACAGACAGAGAAGCTGTATCGCAGGGCCTTAGACTATGCCAAGCTGACAGGAAAGGAAACGGTGCTGGATGCCTACTGCGGCATCGGAACCATTGGAATCATTGCCTCTGACCGGGCAAAACGGGTCATTGGTGTGGAGCTGAACCCGGAGGCCGTCAAGGATGCACAAAAGAATGCCCGGGCAAACGAAGTAAAAAACATTGAATTTTATCAGAATGATGCCGGAAAGTTTATGAAGAATATGGCAGCACAGGGAGAACAGCTGGATGTCCTCTTTATGGACCCGCCCAGATCCGGCAGCAGCAGGGAATTTTTAGATGCAGTGGGAACCCTGCAGCCGAAAAAGATCGTCTATGTTTCCTGCGATGTTACCACCCAGGTTCGCGACCTGAAAATCCTGGAAGAGAAGGGATACCATGCCGTCAGAGGGGTAGGCGTGGATATGTTCCCCATGACCGAAAAGGCAGAGACGGTAGTGCTGCTGCAGAGGAACAACTGAATTTCCAAACCGGATA
>CAYMSZ010000044.1:0-10366 GCA_964393285.1 uncultured Lachnospiraceae bacterium
GACGTCCGCTCATCTCACGAAGGGCCTCTGCCCAACGGGAGGTGGAGTCTGCCATCAATGCTACGGAATAGCCCATATCACGGAAATACTCCGCAATGGTAATTCCTGTATAAATAGAAGCCTCACGAGCTGCTACCGGCATATCGGAGGTATTGGCAATCAGTACCGTACGCTCCATCAAGGACTGACCTGTCTTAGGATCCTTTAATTCCGGGAACTCATTCAGTACATCTGTCATTTCATTGCCGCGCTCGCCGCAGCCGATGTAAACTACGATATCGGCATCTGCCCACTTTGCCAGCTGATGCTGGATGACCGTCTTACCGGAGCCGAAAGGTCCGGGTACAGCTGCCACACCACCCTTGGCAATAGGGAACAAGGTGTCAATTACACGCTGACCGGTAACCAGAGGTCTGTCGGGAGACAGCTTCTGCTTGTAGGGACGTCCGGTACGAACGGGCCACTTCTGCATCAGGGTAATCTCTTTGTCTCCCTCTGAGGTAGCTACAACTGCCACCGTCTGCTCTACGGTGTAATCTCCTTCGGTGATACTCTTAATGGTACCCTTTACTCCATTGGGGATCATAATCTTATGCACAACAATAGGAGTCTCCTGTACGGTACCGATGATATCGCCGCCGCTTACTTCCTCTCCTACCTGCGCAGTAGGCTGGAAATGCCATACCAGATCTCTCTTCAACGCAGGTACTTCTACTCCACGCTTTAACAGGTTGCCGCCTGTCACCTTCATGATGTCATCCAAAGGTCTCTGGATTCCATCGTAGATACTTTTGATCAGGCCGGGACCCAGCTCTACAGACAGAGGCATTCCGGTAGACTCTACCGGCTCTCCGGGGCCCAGACCACCGGTCTCTTCATATACCTGTATGGACGCCTGATCTCCGTGCATCTCGATAATCTCACCGATCAGACGCTGTTTGGAAACACGGACCACGTCGTACATGTTGGCATCTCTCATGCCTTCTGCAATAACCAGAGGTCCCGCTACTTTTAAAATGGTTCCTTTACTCATTTTCGTCCATCACCCACCTTTCTATTTTCCGTCGTTAAAGATAATATCGGAGCCTACTGCCTTTTCTACGGATTGCTTTACCTGTGCGATTCCCATGCCTGTGTTGCCGGATACGCCCGGTATCAGGATGATGGCAGGCTTCAAAAGCTCCCGATATTCCTCAATTTCATTTGTTAATCCGGCTGCCAGAGCTTCTGTCATGTAGACAACGGCATACTCCTCAGCTGCCAGGCGCTTCAGGGTCTCCTGCCCGTCCTCTGCTGTTTCCACCGGGAAGGTAGAAAGTCCTAAAGCAGCAAATCCATATATACTGTCATAATCTCCCATGACTGCTGCTTTATACATACATTTCCCTCAGCCTTTCTCGTATCATTTGCTCCGGCAGACCATTTAATTTACCGGACAATACCATACGGACGCACTTGATCTCATTCTGGCGCGCCAGGATATATGCTGCCAGAGGGCCGATGGTAAAGGATTCATATTTCTGGGGTTTCATGTGCTGGATCATCACATTATCGCTCCATCGTTCTACGGCAGCTACCGACTCCTTCAAAGCCTCTGCTGCCTCCTTATAATCCGTACCGGCCAGATACTCCACTGTAGCCTCTGTTCCTCCCAGTGCGGCATGAGCCAGGGCTTCTGTATTCAGCTCGCTGCAATCGGCCAAGGCCCGGCGGATAAATTCCAGAGATTTCCCTGTCTGACCACAACGGACTGCGATCTTAATGTCTGCGGCAACCACTGTCAGAACCGCATACTCCTGCAGCACCTGACTGTCGGATTTCTTACCGGCTGCATAGGTTGCTTCCAGGGAAGCCCGATCCAGAATCACATCGCAGAGCTGTCCGTCTCCGGTGTGGAGCAAGGTCTCATAGGCCTCCGCCCCTTTTTCTGCCATATGCTCCGGCAACAGGGAAAAATCCTGTTCTCCTACTGCCTTCTCGATCTGTTTTACATCCAGGGTTCCCCCTGACACATACAGACGGGAGGGATCTACCTTTCCTCCGGTAAATTGCAGCTTCATAGCTGCTTTCAGATTATGGTAATCATCTGCCAGGCGAAAGACATCAAAGACAGACATATCCTCTACCATTTCTGAGATGGTATCCCAGGTCTTCTGATTCTCTGCCGTCAGCATGACATCTGCCTGGAGAGGCTCATCAGGATTTCCCCAGCCCTTTTCCTGAAGGAAGCGCAGCGCCTCCTCATAGGTGCGGCAGGCTAACAGCTGCTCCATGACTGCATTGGTAAACAGTCCATTCTCTTTGCCTCTGATCCGTGCAACCGCATAGGTGTAATCTTTTTTCATGTTCACTCCTCCTTGCACGGTCACTGAAATAAGACGCTATGAATTTTATCCCGCAGACTCTCCTTTTCCGAAGCAAAAATCGCCTCAAAAGAACAGTTTTCCTCAATGCCACCATATACCAGAACAAAGCCGCCGTCAATGGGACGGGTTTCTTTGGACAACGTCAGGCTGCCGCCTTTATTCACAGATGCCTTGGCTATCACTTTCTCATAACCGGCAGGCAAACGTCCCAGATCCTTTTTGTTAAAGAGGATTTCTCCCTCATCACCTAACACAAACTCATCCAGCATTTTGGTAATGACTGCAAAATATTCCTCATCCGGCAGTGCCAGCATCGTTGCCTTGGCCTGCTCCAGAATCCGGGTAATCACATCCTGCTTGGCTGCCAGCAGCTGCTGCTTGCGGCTCATCTGGGCTGCGGAGGAGGCCTTCTTTAAAATATCCTCCTCTGCTGCGGTCTGGCGGGCTTTGGCCTCTGCCTCCACCGTCTCCACCTGAGCGTCTGCCTCTGCAAGAATCTCTGCTGCCTGCTCTTTTGCCTGGGAAAGGATAGCATCTGCAGAAGCCTTTGCTTCTTCTTCGATTTGATTTAAAATACGATCTAAACCGCTCATCTAAGCTCTCCTTCTCTTCATTTTATCATTGCCTTGTGCCGCTCTTACAGAGCAAAGATGGCCAAAATGGAGATCAGCAGAGCCAGGATGGCATAGGTCTCAACCATGGCAGGGAACAGCATTGCCTTACCAAACTGATCCGGCTTCTTGATTACAAGGCCGATGGCAGCTACAGAAGTCTTGCCCTGGTGAATGGCAGAGATCAGACCAACAATGGCGATAGGCATGCAGGCTGCCAGGTACATCAGACCCTGTGCTATGGTCAGCTGAGTCGGGTTGCCGCCTAAGAGGCCAATGTTAGACAATGCCACGAAGGCTACCAGCAAGCCGTAAATACCCTGTGTACCGGGAAGCAGCTGTAAAATCAAAACTTTGGAGAACAGATCCGGATTCTCAGATACCGCACCTGCGGCAGCACGTCCGCCCATACCTACGCCGATGGCGGAACCAATCCCTGCAAACAATGCTGCACTGGCAGCTCCCAACAATGCAAAAACAAGACCCATAGTCATTTTAATTTTCCTCCTTGAATTGAATGTATTTTGTAGAAGCAGCTGAGAAAGGCCGGAAAGGCTTTCCGCCGCCATCAAAGAATTTACCAAAAAACTCTACATACTGCAGACGATTGGTATGAACATAAGCACCCAGCAGGTTGATTGCCATATTCAGGGTATGCCCTACCAAAAAGACTACTGCAAACAAAATCATACCAATGATACCGCTTCCCAGCATCGCTCCCATGGTATTGATAACCGATGCGATAACACCGGTTGCCAGTCCCAATGCCAGCAGACGGGAATAGGACAGTACATCAGAAAGCCAGCTGGTCGCTCCATACAGCTCATACGCACCCAGTGCAATACGAAGCCCGATGTTCTTTTTTCCTCTGGCGGTAAACAGCACAATGCCTGCAGCTCCTGCAATGGCCATAACTTTGGATAAGGTAACCAGCCATCCGGGGAATACAAAAGCGGTGCCTGCCATGGATGCAAACATATCGGTGGGCAGAAGCATCAGGATCAAACCGATGAGCAACATATACCAGAAGCATACGCTGCAGATGAAGTCGCCGATCTGGTGGTCTTTTAACAGCATATAGCCCTTTAAGGCCAGTCCGGTGAATAAATGGATGATGCCGAACAAAAAGCTCCACATAAGAAGTTTCATGGGATCATCCAGAGGTACGAACCACAACGCAGGGATGGTCACGGTCTTTCCCAGGAAGTTTTCGGAAAATACGGTAACCACATCTCCGAAATAGCCTCCGAACATGACGCCCCAGAAGGTGGTGGAAATGCCGCAGTAGAAGAACATCTTCAGCATTTTCTTCATTCCCTCTCCCATATTAGGGTATTTCTTTAAGGCCCACGCACATCCCAGGACCATAATCAGGCCGTATCCGGCATCAGACAGCATCAGTCCAAAAAGGAAATAATAGAACACGGACATAACTGCTGTAGGATCAATTTCCCCTTTATGGGGAAGACCATAGGACTCTACTACGCTCTCTGTCGGAGCGGAGAAGCCTTTATTCTGCAGCAATACCGGTGCTTCCTCCTCATCAGGGATCTCTTCCAGCTCTACCTGACAGGTATAGGAAGACTCCAGCTGATTCTTCAATTTTTCTGCGTTTCTCGCAGGAATATAACCATTCACAAAAAAGACATGTCTGGATTGGAGAAGCTCTCCTAATACCTGGTATTTTTCGCTGCGCATGGTGTAGTAATCTGCCACAAAACGAATCTGCTCCCGATATTCACCCAGTGCTTTCAGGCTTTCCTCCGCCTGGGTCTGCCGCTTCTTGGCCGCCTGGATTTCACCGGTCAGCTGTTCGGCATACTGGGCAGGGGTCTGATTGCTGTTAATCTGGGGTCTGGCAAAGCCGTGCATCCGCAAGGCATCCTCCAGCTCCTGAGCATTTTTCTGTCCACAGGCAAGGAACAGACAGGTCTGATCCGTATCGCTTCCCAGCACCTCTACGGTATACGCGTCAAGCTCCGGCTTGTCTCCCGCAATGGTTGTGAGAATCTGTTCCTCTGTCCAGGCGCCAGGCAGTGAACCTAATATTACTGCACAGCTTCTGGTTCCCCGACTGTTCATGGCAATATCCAGATTCTGCCAGGGTTTCAGACTCTCTAAGGTTACATTGGCGCGAGTGGCTGCCGCCTGGGCATCTCCGATTTCCTTTTGCAGAGCAAGTATCTCCTTGACCCGATTAAAAACCGTCTCCTGCACCTTTACGTTTTCGTAATACTCTGACGTGCTGATTGTCTTTTTACCTTCCAGGGAAGCCAGCATTCCTTTCTTCTCCGGCACATATTGATCCAGTACTTTAAGGGCATTTTCTGCACTCTGGGCACGTTTCTCATAGCCGGAGCGGACATTGGCGGTATCCATTCTGGTAAATACCGAGTCCTCTTCCCCTTCTTTTTCTACCTGAACGGTTCCTCTGCGCTGCAGTTCTTCCAATATCTTTTTCCGCTCACTTTTTGGTGCGCAGATATGAATTTTCTGCATTTGCAGCACTGCCATAGTGTAATCACCTTCCTTCTCTTTTACTGAAATCTGTCAGCAAGCTCTGATCAGACAATGGAATCCAGCACCAGCTTTATGGCATCTGCTTCCTTGTTGGCAGCCAGGGCACGAAGGGCTTCCACCTCTCGTTCTGTCTCCTCCTGACTCTTTTTTGTCTCTGCCGCAGCCTTGTCATTGGCCGCTGTTTCTGTCTGATGCAGCATGGCTGCTGCCTCCATGCGGGCATTTTGAATCCGTTGACCGGCTTCTATTTTAGCCTCGCTAAGGATTTCATCTGCCTGCGAGCGGGCATCCTTCACGATCTGATCTGCCTTGGTTTCTGCCTGGCGGATCCATTCCATGGTTTCTTTTGCCATGATCTCTCCTTCCTCTCACTCGTGTATTTTAAAAACTCTGATGGCGATTTTGCGTTTGCATTCCAAAAAATCAGCCTCCTTCCCGAAGGTATTCAGCCATCGCCATGCAGGATCCATCATTCTTCGGATGGTTTTGGTTCGTCCTCCAGTCGGAAGAGTCTTTCCGCTGCCATCTTCACCACGATATCAATATATTCATAGTATGCCCCATAATCAGCCAGGGTACCACCATAAGGAGTGAGAATATCTCCCTGCTGATGGGAAACTTCTGCTAATGTATAAACCTCTGCCGGTGCAGCAAACTGATTCTGCAGTTCCAGAACCTGTTCTTTTTCCTTCTCCGACATAGTAAGGATCAAGGTTCCCTCTGTTACATCCTCCTGAGGGAGAAACGCCTGGGTATACTTTTTGGATGGCTCCATACCCTTGCTTTTTAAAACTGCCACCGCCTTTGGATTCAGGGGCTCCGGAAACAGAACCACCAGACCTCTGGATTCCACAATCAGATTCCGGTCTCCCTTGATCGAATTCATCACTGCCTCTGCCAAAATACTGGGGCAGGCATTGTCTGTGCCGATAAATAGAATCTTTTGAAAGGGAAGCATGGTTGCTTTCCTCCTCTCCTCTCAGAGGCGAATCACGTGATATCCGGCTGCTTTCTGCAAACGGTTCATGATTGCTCCTCCTAATTGTCCATCTTCAAAAGCCTCTGCATAAATCACATCCACCTCTGCGGTGTCAAAGGAACGCAGGGCATCAAACAGATTGTGTGCCACACTGGACAGATCCGCTCTCGTTCCTGCACTGACTAAATCCACCTGATCTGTTCCATAAGATGCCAGAATCCCTTCGTAATAGGGAAGGCTCTCCTGGGTACAGAGAATTCCGACTTTCTTGCCCTCTGCCAGAGCATCCAGGCTCAGCCGCCCGATCCTCTGCTCCATCCCCTCATGGCAGCCTGCCACAATGGTCATCTGGGCTTTGGGCGCATAATGTCGATACTTCATTCCCGGTGCCTTAGGATGGGCATCCGGGCTCATGGGGCCTACGCTGGCGGCGTCTACCTCTACCTGTCCCAAGGTTTCCCGCAGCATCTCTTCCGAAATAAATCCAGGTCGCAGCAGCACCGGCACCGGTCCTGTCACATCAATAATGGTGGATTCCAGGCCAATTCCTACTTCTCCGCCATCCAGAATCATTTCAATCAATCCGTCCAGATCCTCCCTGACATGCTCTCCTCTGGTGCAGCTGGGTCTGCCGGAGCGGTTCGCACTGGGGGCTGCAATCGGAACACCTGCTGCCTGAATCAGTGCTCTCGCCACAGGATGGGAGGGCATCCTCACAGCTACCGTATCCAGACCTCCTGTGGTACCAGACGGCACCGCAGCTGTCTTTTTCATAATAAGAGTCATGGGACCCGGCCAATATTTTTTCATAAGCTTCCATGCACTGTCCGGAATCTCAGCTGCCACCTCCGACAGCTGATCCCAATCTGCGATATGGGCAATCAGCGGATTATCGGAAGGCCGTCCCTTTGCTGCGTATATCTTTTTGGCGGCTTCCGGATTCAGGGCATCGCCTCCCAGTCCGTATACTGTTTCCGTAGGAAATGCAACAAGCCCGCCCGATCGAATCACCTTTGCGGCTTCCTCGATTCGAGCAGGCTCAGGAAAATTCCGGTCAATTATAATGTATTTTGTTTCCATTCTTAATGCCTATTTTTATTTTCTTTTCTTTGAATGTTTTTCCGTGTTAACATCTGTCATTATACCTCAAATATAGCCTCTTGAAAACAAATTTTTTTACAATTCTCACAATTTTAATGAAATAATGCCAGGGGTTCCCGCCCAACATCACCGGCAGGTAAACAGATAGCTTCCCATCTGCTCGATATACTCTGCCGTATCATTCCGTCCCATCTTATAATAGGTTCCATCCATCAAATTGTAAAAAATCATATTGTAATTGTCATAGCCTACAATGAGATCTGCCGTAGTCTCTCCCGTAAGAAGAATCACAGGATTTTTATTGCTGATAAAATACAAAATTTCTGTCAGAGAACAGCCGCTGATATCCAGCATTTCTCCCGGAATGGTTTCCTCCAGGATTTCCCGGACAGTCATTCCCTGATTTATCATGGTACCTACCTCTGCCTTGACTCCCTTTCCGGACAATAAGGCCTGTATGGCAGCCTCCAGGGTCTCTTCTTCCTGTTCTCTGATACAGCTATTGTCAATGGTGATCCTGGCCTCCTGAGACTGGCTGCCCCGAACCCAGACCAGATTCTGTCCGGCATCCATCACCAGACCTACATCTGAATAAATGGCATGAATGGCATCTGATAAATTGTAGTAAATGCCTGCCAGATTTCCATAAGAGTAGGCAAAATACCTGGTGTCATTTTCCCTGCTCAGTCCTGTGTTCAGATTGATGCGGTGAACCGACGGATTCAGCAAACGCACCGGTGTCTGAATGGTCAGACTGCTGCTTCCCAGATATTTGGATAGATTGATGGCGTATACTTTCTTCTTTCGCTGGCTGGTGGAAGAAACCAGAACCGAGGCGCTCTCTGACCCTGTCTCCGTATTTTGCAGCATCACATCGGTAAAGGTATCTCTTACGGTTTTCTCTGCTGTCAGGTGTGCACAATTCAGCTGAATTCGACCATCATCTACCTGAATTCCCAGTACATAGGCTTCTGTCTCCTCGTAATGAGCCAGAATCTCCCCTTCCCGGTTTACAATCTCCACAGCATACATAGGGAAGATGGTCTGCCCGCTGATATCTGTTGTAATATCTTTTTCATCGGCAATGCCGTAGATAAAATCCGAACCGATAAAGCCAAGAGGCTTCAAACAGGTTCCCTCTGCCGCTGTCACAGTGGTTTTCTTGCCATCGGACAGATACAGTAAGGACAGGGTAGTACAGCCATAGAGTTCCTCCCCCTCCTGCCAGCCAATGGCAGAATTATCCTCGCTGATGGCATAGGTTCCTTCACTGAGGTGATCCACTACCACTACCTGCTCTGTTCCTTCCACATCGATGGCATAGATGGCATTCTCTACCATGACATAAATCAACCCGGTGTCAGAAATGTAGTTCAGAGTACCGATCTCCTGGCGCAGCAGGGAATAGGTGGTATATGCCGGAATATAGAAAATCTCCTGCAAGGCACGGTCACTGTGATCGTACTGATAGAAAACCATCCCCACTTCTCCCTGGTGGCTGCCGCTGTTCATATAGCCGTATACCATAAAGGAGCAGTCTCCATTCTCCTTTACCTCAATAATCCGGTAGTCATGCTCATTGTGTTCTGTACGAACATCCTCCTGGGTTCCGTTGCGGAAAGAGAAGATTTTGATGGCCTCATTCTGGCTGCTGCTGTAACCCCACAATTCTCCATTGACTGTGAATACTGTGTAGGTCCCATTACTGCTGCTTTCTACCTGTACCGTATCATCCGGCTGAATTCCCAGGTCTACCACTCCTCCGTCTATGGATGTCTTTCCCGCCTCAAAGACCTGTTCCACAGTTCTCTCATAGGCCAACAGATAAAAACGAACGCTGGAATAACGAAGGACAAAGGTTTCTTCCACCTGATAGGTCTCCGTCAGACCGGTATCTCCTGTTGCCTGAATGGAATAGGAAAGTCGAATGGTACCTACACTTCCTGTCAGTTGCCGTACCTTTACAGAGGTCTCCCCTGTCTTTTGGGGCGCCAGATTCATCCAGGTAAGCATACTGTGGCTGGAATGGATGTTAATGTAGGCCAAAGAGGTATTGTCTCCTGTTTTATCCGGTTCAATATAGGTGCTCAGCTCTGTACTTCCCTCCTCCTTCTCTTCCTCGGCAAAGGTGCGGTCGCTGAAATACTCTGCGAAATCAATCATCTCGTCTATGTGGGAACTTTCTGTATACAAAATCCTTGTGTAATAGTACACCGCTCCGTTTTCCTCTGTTTCCAGGCAAATACGAAGCAGATATTCCTGCCCCGAAGAAATCAGTTTTCCCACAGGCAGTGCTGCCTGAATCCGGTCTCCCGTAACCACTGCCTGGGACGTAACTGTCCAATCGGTAATGGATGTATCCTCCAACAGACGACCGCTGGAAGAATCTCTCAGCTCGTAGGAAATTTTTGTCACCACATCGGTATAGCAATCCACGGAAATCTCCAGCTGACCGTCCTGAGACACCGGGGTTACATCATCCCGCATATATTCATCCTTCATCTGCTCCGTATAGCCGTACATGGGATTGATCTGTCTGCCCTCGTATATGGCATATACCACGGGAAGGCTGGCATGGCTCATTTCCTCATAGACAGTGTCTCCCTCCTCGTCTGAACGCAGGAAAAAGAACACTCCTGCCAAAGCAGCAATGAATATAAGCAGTAATATCAATATTTTTCGAACCCATCTTTTCATAGTAATCTATCCTTTAGTCTTTTGAGAGACCCTTTTTATTTTAAATATTTCCCGACAAAGGGATACCCTATCCCATTTGTCCCTGGCATCGT
>CAYMSZ010000045.1:0-5356 GCA_964393285.1 uncultured Lachnospiraceae bacterium
AAAGAGGATTTATGGCAGAAGAGAAGAAAACGAACAGTCAGGGTTATAAAACCATATATCAGGGAGGCGTCGGGGAACTGACAGAGAAGAAATCCCGGTTTATCGCCACAGTGGCTCATGTGGAGACAGAGCAGGAGGCAGTGGCCTTTATTGAAGAGATCAAGAAAAAATATTGGGACGCCACTCATAATTGCTCTGCTTTTGTTCTGGGCAAACAGGGAGAGGTGACCCGTTGCAGTGACGACGGAGAGCCTGGAGGTACAGCAGGCAGACCTATGCTGGATGTGCTGATAAACAGTGGTCTCCGGGATGTGTGCGTGGTGGTGACCCGGTATTTTGGAGGAACCTTGTTAGGCACAGGAGGTCTGGTGCGAGCCTATTCAGCAGCTGTCATGGAGGGAATCCGCCAGTCTCAGGTAGTGGAAAAGATTCTTGCCAGGGGAGTGAAACTGGTCTGTGAGTATACCGATGTAGGAAAGCTCCAGTATCTTCTGGCCAGGGAGAACCGGATCATCCTTTCTACAGAATATACAGACCGGGTAACCTTTACCCTGTTGATTCCTGTCAGCGAATACAAAGCCTGGGAAGCTTCTCTGGTGGAAGCTTGTGCAGGCAGGATTCATCCGGAGGAAATGGATGAGGTCTATTACGGCATGGCCGGGGGAGAGGTAAAAATATTTGAGGAGTAGGGGAGCCTGACATGATCAAACTATTACACTGTGCCGATTTGCACCTGGATTCAAAAATGAATACCAATCTGGAGGAAGAAAAGGCCAGAGAGCGTAGACGGGAACTCCTCCGGACCTATGAGCGGATGGTAGCCTATGCCAGAGAACAGCAGATTCCCTATATCCTCATAGCAGGGGATCTGTTTGATACCCGGAATGTATCGGCTGCCACCCGAAATGTAGTGTATCACACCATAGTGGAGAATCCTCAGATCACCTTCTTTTATCTGAGGGGGAATCATGATTCCCCTCTTTTCTTTGCCAATTCCATGGAAATCCCTGCCAATCTGAAGCTGTTTGGAACCCAATGGACCCAATATGCCCTGGGAGATGGTTCTGTGCGCCTTACCGGCATAGAATTTAGCAAAGAACAGAGACAGCTTCCCTATGAGAAACTAAGGCTGGAGCCGGAGCTGTTTCATATCGTGACCCTTCATGGTCAGGTGGCAGATGGCTATGAGACAGAGAGCCGTAAGACAGGTGGAGAGGAAATCATATCCCTGAAATCCCTGGAGCATCACCATATCGATTATCTGGCTCTGGGACATGTTCATAGCTTTCAGACAGGAGAACTGGACAGCAGAGGGATGTACTGTTACCCCGGCTGCCTGGAGGGCAGAGGCTTTGATGAATGCGGGGAGCATGGCTTTGTGGTGTTGAACATACAGGAAAAAACCGGCACCTTTACCTGGGAGTGGGTTCCCTTTGCCAGCAGAAATCTGTATACCGTTACAGTGGATGTGACAGATTGCCAGGGGACACCCCAGATGGCAGACAGGATTCTGGAGACATTGAAGGAAAAAAACTACAGCAGCCGCAGTCTGCTGAAAATCCTTCTCACAGGACAGGTAGATGTGACATGCGAAAAGGATATGGACTATCTGACCGCTGTTATCAAAAATCAGTATTATGCCCTTCGGATTCAGGACGAGACCAGGCTGAAAATCTCCCTGGAGGAGTATGAGAGAGAGGAATCCCTGACAGGAGAATTTGTCCGCAAGGTCATGAGCCGGGAGGATTTGTCCAAAGAGGATCAACTGGAAATCATTCGATACGGACTTCAGGCATTGGCAGGAGAGGAGATTGGGGAAAGATGAGGATTCTAAGCTGTCATATTGAAAATTTCGGGAAGCTTCATGACCGGACCTTTGATTTTTCTGCGCCCATTACCTGGATCTGTCAGGAAAACGGCTGGGGAAAAAGCACACTGGCCGCTTTTTTGTGTGCCATGTTCTATGGTCTGGAGGGGAACCGGAAGCGAAACATGGAAGAAAACGAAAGAAAGCGGTATCAGCCCTGGCAGGGAGGAATTTTCGGCGGTCAGGTGACCTTTGAAGTGGGAGAAAAGCAGTATGTCCTTTCCCGGATTTTTCGGGAAAAGGAGTCAGCCGATGAATTTGAGCTGCGGGACAGGGAGACCAATAAAAAGTCAGAGGATTATTCTTCCCATATCGGGGAGGAATTATTCCAGCTTCATCGGGATTCTTTTATGCGAAGCATTTTTATCGGTCAGGGCAGCATGGTTACCACAGCCACCCATGAAATCCAGAGCCGGATCGGGACCTGGGCAGAGGCTGAGGGAGATGGGGGACGGTATGAAACAGCAAAGGAAGCCCTCACAGAATTGCTGCGGGAGCTGACTCCCAGACGGTCTACCGGCAGATTGTACAAGCTGCAGCAGGAGATTACCACCCTGGAACGACAGGTGAGAGAAGGCAGTTTTGCCAGGGAGGAGTTGGAGCGATACGAAGAGCTGGCAGAGTCTGAACAGGAAACCCTGCGAAAGCAGCAGGCAGAGGAGAAGCGGCTCTTAGCCGGACAGGAAAGACTCATTGTCAGACAGCAGGAGCAGGCCAGACGGCAGGCGGAGACGGAAAGGGCTCTGAGAGGGCAGGAAAAGCGCCGCCAGTGGCAGGAACTCTGTCAGATGACAGACAGACGAGAGCAGGAATTTGAGGAAAAGGGAAAACCCTTTCCTGACAGAATTCCCAATCTCCAGGAGCTGGACAGCCAGATTGCAAAGGGGCATACCCTGGAACTGAAAAAAGAGGAGCTGGAAAGCAGGCTTTCCCAGGGAAGTCCCTCCAGGCAGGAATATGAGCCATCCTTTGAAAAGGGTGCTGGCCTTCTTTTTCTGGTGTTGTCTATCCTGTTCATGGGAATGGGAGGATACAGCTTCTGGAAGCTTGGCTGGGTTCAGGGGCTGATTTGGATGGCAGCAGCTATTTTCCTGCTGGCGGCAGCAGGGATCCTGTTGTCAAAAATAAGGAAAAATCATCAGGACAGGGAGGAAGAGCGGGAGGAACTTCGACAGGAAGAAAGAGCCTTGGAACAGGAAATCCTAAGCTACTTAAAATCCCTGGGCTTCCGGCCTGAGAGAGAGCAGCTCCTTTCCCAGCTGTACCGGATTCGCAGTGCCTTGCTGGAATATGAGCAGGCAGAAAAGAACTATCAGGAAGCCATGACAAGACAGGAAGCCTACCTGGAAGCCATGGGAGCCGACAGGGAATATATCCTTTATGGTGGGAGGAACGGCCAGGCAGAAAATTCCAGGAATCCCGGGGCACAGGGCACCATAGAAGGTCAGCAGGAAGGCCACATAGAGGACAATCCGGAAGACAGTCTCCTTCTGTTACAGCAGCTCCAGAGGGAGATGGAAGCAGTCAGGGAGCAGATGGAAGCAACAAAAAAGGTCCTGACAGAGTATCAGGACCAGATGGCGGCTCTCAGAGAGGGCATAGAAGAATGGAATGACCGGAAAGCAAGGCTGGAATCCAAACAGGAAGAGAAAACCAGGCTGTCCAGACAGTTTACTCTCCTGGAGGAGACACAGACCCTGTTAGCAGAGGCCAAGGAGTCTCTTACCAACCGCTATGCCGGTCCCGTCTATGGGAAATTTCAGGAATATTTTGAAATTCTCACAGGAGAACCGGCAGAGGGCTATCATTTGGATGCCAATCTAAACATAACCGTAGACGCCCTGGGAAAACAGCGGGAAACCAAGGTTCTCAGTGCAGGCTATCAGGATCTCATCAGTCTGGCACTCCGCCTGGCCTTTGCCTATGTCATGTATCCCAATGAACATCCTTTTCTTTTAATGGATGATCCCTTTACCAACCTGGATGAAGAAAAAACCCAGGCAGGCATGAGGCTGTTGGAAAACATCAAGACAGAGTACCAGATTATTTACTTTACCTGTACCCCGGCAAGAACCGGGGAGCCTTCCTTATTCTCCTAACTGTTGTTTGTAGGTTTCAATCACCTGTTTCATAACACTGGGGCCAGGTGCTCCCAGTGTGGTGCGCTTTTCCACACAGGTTTTCAGAGAAATGGCCTCGTAGACGGATTCGTCAAATACGGGGCTGATTTTCTGATACTCCTCCAGAGGCAGCTCATCCAGAGAAATGCCTTGATCCAGACACAGAAGTACCAGCTGTCCTACGATACCATGGGCATCCCGGAAGGGAACGCCTTTTCCTACCAGATAATCGGCAGCATCGGTGGCATTGGTAAAGCCTCTGGCGGCGCTGCGTTCCATAACATCCTTGTGGAAGGTGGTGGTGGCCAGCATACCGGTAAACAGATGGATACAATTCTTTGCCGTATCCATGGCGTCAAAGGCCATTTCCTTGTCTTCCTGCATATCTTTATTGTAAGCCAGAGGTAAGCCCTTCATAACGGTGAGAAGACTCATCAAAGCGCCGTAGACACGACCGGTCTTGCCTCGAACCAGCTCTGCAATATCCGGATTCTTCTTTTGGGGCATGATGCTGGAACCGGTACTAAAGGTATCGTCCAGCTCGATAAAGCCGTACTCGTTAGAATTCCACAGAATAAATTCCTCGCTGAAGCGGCTTAAATGCAGCATAATCAGGGAGAGATCACTTAAAAATTCCACCAGGTAATCCCGATCGGCAACAGAATCCATGGAGTTGCGGGTAGGCCCGTAAAAATCCAGGAGAGAAGCAGTCAGATTGCGATCCAGAGGATAGGTGGTTCCTGCCAGTGCACCGGCGCCCAGAGGGCAGTAATTCATCCGCTCCAGACAGTCCTTCAGACGGGAACGGTCTCTGGAGAACATTTCAAAATAAGCACCCAGATGATGGGCCAGCGTCACAGGCTGGGCCTTTTGCAAATGGGTGAAGCCAGGCATAATGGTGTCCACATGTTCTTCCATGAAATGGAGAATGGTGGAAAGCAATTCTCCCAACAACTCAGACACTTCTTTGATCTGGTCTCTGGTATAAAGACGCATATCCAAAGCCACCTGGTCATTTCTGCTGCGTCCGGTGTGAAGCTTCTTACCGGCCTCGCCTACCCGTTCTGTCAGAACAGCTTCCACAAAGCTGTGAATGTCTTCACTGGTTTCATCAAAGGTCAAAGCGCCGGATTCCAGGTCAGCCAGAATGCCTTTCAGTCCCTGGATGATGGCATCCCGTTCTGCCTCTGTTAAAATACCTGCGGCGGCCAGCATGGTGACATGGGCGATACTGCCCTGAATATCATGCTTGTATAATCTGCGGTCAAAGGGAAGAGAAGCGTTAAAGGCATTGACTGCCTGATCCGTCTCTTTGGTGAAGCGTCCTCCCCATAATTTCATAGTGGTGTACCTCCTAAATCGTTAAATC
>CAYMSZ010000045.1:5456-10284 GCA_964393285.1 uncultured Lachnospiraceae bacterium
CGTTCCTCGTCCAGATTGATTTTCCTTCTGGAGACATTGTTTTTGTGAACCTTCCAGAAGAGGATAACCAGCAGGATGGCCAGGCTTACGAGGGAAATCATAGCCCCCTTCCACAAGCCTACAGGCGTATATTCCATGCGGATGTCATGCTCTCCGGCAGAAAGTGTGATGGTCAAAAAGGCATCGGCAAAGGCGGTAGTCTCTACCTGAACGCCGTCTACATATACAGACCAGCCATCCTCATAGGGAATGGATGTAAACAGGATGCCATCCTTGTCAGCAGATATATGGCCCAAAATCTCTGTATCGGTATAAGAGGAAATGACCAGAGGCGTCTCCTGCAAGGTGGTAATGGCTTCCTCAAAGGCATCCTCCTTGAGCCGGTAAATATCTACATCCACCTGTTTGGAATCGTTGCCGGTAAGGGACACCTGTTCTCCCGTTGTCAGATATCCCAGATCCAGTACATAATCCCGGTCCACATTGCTAAAGGTAGTTGTGGAGGAATCGCTGTAGGTAGCCGTAATGGTGCTGACAGAGAAACTGTTTAATACGCCGTAATAATAGCCATCCGTTGTAGCAGTAAAAGTATATAGGGTAGATTGGCCGCTGTCAACCTTCGTATACATAGAAGAAACCATGGTAGTAGAGGCGACAAAGGAATCCTGTACCGTAAGAGGGTTGGAATCGGTGTAGTTCCAGCTGACTGCCGCAGCCGTAGGAATCATAAAGCCCAGGGGCAGGGTGTAGAGATTTTCATACAATCCGTATTCTCCTGAAGTTGCCACCAGCTTTTGCAAAGGTTCGTTGGCATCCAGATCCGAGGATATGATGTAGCGAACGGAAAGGAGGGCGGCGGTAAAGGGTGTGGCCCCGTTAAAGCTGTAGGCGTTGGTGCTGCCCTCCATTCCCAGCTTTTTATAGATGGAGGTGATGCCGGCATTGGTGGTAGAGGAGAAGAGGGAGGCAGAAGAATATCCGCTCCAGGCTCCGTCATTTTTCGTCTTTCTGGACGCCTTCTCAATCCGGAAGAAATCCCCATCAGCCAGCTCCTCGGCGGTTTCGGAAAGGGCTTGAAATTTCTCCGTACCTTTCAGATACTGAGAACGGCTGGTGGTGGTAATACTGGTAATACCCATATTCAGCGTCATCTCAGCAAAAATCACCACAGTGGTCAGAATGAACAGACCGGACAGGGAAGCCTTCTTTCTGCGGTACAGGTAGAGAAACAGACCGTATACAGCTACCAGTGCCGCATTGATATAAAAGGTATAGAAAGAAAATTCTTCGGCATCCACCAGCTTTTCACAGAGAAAGATAAAGGCCAGCCCGCCGCAGATGGTGGATACGATCTGAGAGACAGAAATATGTTCCAGCTGATCCAGTCCTTCATAACACATGGAAAGAAGAAGGAAGGTGTACAAAAAAGACTGTCGGCAGGGCAGACTGTTAGGAAAATGAAAACCATGCCAGATATAATTGGGAATATTCCAGGCAAAGCTAACCAGCATGACAAAGAGAAGAACACAGTTCACAATTTTTTGCTGGAAGGGAATCTTCTTGTTCATAACATACAAAGGGAACAGAAGGAATACGCCGGCACAGCTGTAAATATTGGGCCAATTATCCAGACCGATTTCCACATCCACAAAGGCCATATGTCTGGCCAGCATGTCGATCATGGTGAAATAGGAGGTCAGAGAAGAGGGAAATTTGGAGCTGGCAGAGGCTGTGGTTTTCAGGGCATAGGCAACAGGCACCAGCAATACGGCAGCCAGTCCCCCGGCCAAAAGAGAATAGCCGGCAAAACGCAGACACATCCCTACATATTCTTTCCAACAGGTGCCAGAGGTTTCGCTCTCTGTTGCCTCACAGGAAGAGAGAGAGGGATGCTGAATCACCAGGCAGATGAAATACAGTACCAAAAACAGGCACAGCATAATGGAAATATAGTAGTTGGTAAAAATAGAAAGGGCCAGGGTAATGCAATAGAGAAGCCCCTTCTTTTTCTCCACCAGATCCCAGAGACCGGAGAAAACCAAAGGCGCCAGCCAGATGCAATCCAGCCACATAATGTTCCAGCTGTAGGCTGCCATGTAGCCGGACAGGGCATAGGCCATGGCAAAGAACAGGGAAAGGAAACGGGGATGTTCAAATCTGCGGCACAGATAGACAGACATGGTAAGTCCCGCCAGACCTGTCTTAAAGACAATGAGATAGGTCATAAAGTCAATGACGCCTGCCTTGGACAGAAATACCAGAAACAGCTGAAAAGGACTGGACAGATAATAGGCAAACAGGGTGAGAAAGTTAGAACCCAGACCAACCTCCCAGGAATAAAGAAGGCTGCCGCCGTTTTGCAGCTTTTCTGCAAACTGGGCAAAGAAAGGCGCATACTGGTGATACATATCGGTGCGGAGAAAACTCCGGGTTCCAAAGGGATAGATTCCCTTTACCGCAAAAATAATCAGCAGGGAACACACAGGCAGCAGGAAAGAGAGAAAATAGATCCGTTTCCGCTTTTTGCGTTCCGCTAAAGCAGATTCTGTAGATGACTTGATTTCCATGGAAAACCCCCTCCGTTACAGATTTCAGGCAAAGATAAACAGTTTGCTGGCAATATAGTTGACAATCATAACAACCACATTGGACGCCGTTTTGGAAATCAGGTCATTCCAATGAAGCTTGTCTACCGTAATATATACAAATACCACATCAAAGCCCAGGGTCAAAAGACGGGCTGACACAAAGCTGACTGCCTCCTTTAGCACCACTGAGAAAACCCAGGAAGCAGACTGGAAAACAAATATTTTGTTGGCAAAAAAGGAAAAGGCCACAGCAATGATCCAGGAAAGGACATTGGAAGGAATGGTATGCATCCGCAGCTTTCGATGGCAGAGGCCAAAGACGGAAATGCTGATGATAGTGGTAATCACGCCTACAATCAGGTAGCTGATGGTCTCGTAGTTGATAAAATTAGCAATCAGATTCTGTATGGTCTCCATGAGTGTTCTCCTTCGTGGTTGTTAGGTCTAAATTGGTCTGGCGCAGGATGAAAACAGGGCGGTCTTTGGATTCTAAATAAATATGGGCCACATATTCCCCGATAATTCCTACGGACAGCTCCACAATGCCTCCTAATAATAAGACGACACAAAGAATCGTGGCATAACCGGGTACATCCACGCCAAATAATAAAGTCTTGATAACCGTCTCTAACACATAGAGACAGGCAATGGCGAAAATAATAAATCCCATGCCGGCAATCATCCGCAGAGGAGTAATGGAAAAGGAAGTAATGCCGCTAATGGCATATTTCACCAATCCCCAGAAACTCCATTTGGTGGTTCCCATGGTTCGCTCTACATTTTCATAAGGCAGCCATTTGGTCTGGAAGCCCACCCAGGCGAAAATCCCCTTGGAGAATCGCTCCACCTCAGACAGACTCAGAACAGAATTCACCATGTCCCGGGTCATAATGCGGTAATCCACAGCATTCTGGGGCATCTGAACATCGGTCAAACGGTTACTCAGCTTATAGAAAAGCTGGGAAAAGGCACTGCGAAGTCCCTTTTCTCCCTCCCGGTTTTCCCGCATGGCGGCGCAACAGTCGTAGCCCTCCTCTATGCCGGCAATCATAGCCGGTATCATAGCAGGAGGATGCTGCAGATCCGCATCCATAATGATGACATAATCTCCTGTGGAATAGGTGAGACCGGCATACATAGCGGCTTCCTTTCCGAAATTGCGGGAGAAGGACAGGTATTTTACATTTGCGTGTTCCTTCGCCAGGTCCTTCATGATACAGATGGTCTGATCTTTGCTGCCATCATCTACCAACAGAAAGCGAAAAGAGTAGGACGATATCTGGTCCACTACCTTACTGGTCTCCCGATAAAAGGCTGCTAATACTTCTTCTTCATTATAACAAGGCACAACAATGTCTACTTGCTTCATGGAATCTCCATTCAATCAGAATGCATAAGAGCATCGGTATTTGTACAGGGTCATGATTCAGACCGCATACGAAATCTATTTTAGTATAGCCTTTCTCAAAAGTAAATCTTTTTCCACTTTTTTGTTCTGAAATTAAAAAAACTGCATATACATAGTAAATGACAAAAGGAATGAGTCTCATTCCGGCAGTACAAAATATGATTTCTTTAGATATGGAGGAAAATACAATGTCAGAAAAAATGATGGAAAACAATAAGGTTACGGTAATCGGTCAAATCGCAGGCACCTTTACCTACAGTCATGAGGTATTCGGAGAAGGCTTTTATATGGTAGACCTGATTGTCAATCGATTGAGCAACCAGGAGGATGTGATTCCCCTGATGGTATCGGAACGGCTTCTGGATGTTTCCAGAGATTATACGGGAATGACCCTGGAGGCCACAGGACAGTTCCGGTCCTACAATCGTCACGAGGGCATGAAAAACCGACTGGTTTTGTCCGTTTTTGTCAGAGAACTACGGTTTATGGAGGATTTTACCGATTATACGAAGACCAATCAGATTTTTCTGGACGGGTATATATGCAAACCTCCTGTTTATCGGAAAACCCCTCTGGGAAGAGAAATTGCCGACATTTTGATTGCCGTAAACCGCCCTTACGGCAAATCCGACTATATTCCCTGTATTGCCTGGGGAAGAAATGCCCGATACGCCTCCTCCTTTGAGGTAGGCAGCAGTGTGCGGATCTGGGGACGGGTGCAGAGCAGAGAATACACCAAAAAGGTAAATGACAGCGAGAGCATAAAAAGGATTGCCTATGAGGTATCTGTCAGCAAGCTGGAATGCGGAGAACAGGCTTCATGAGGAATAAT
>CAYMSZ010000046.1:0-10170 GCA_964393285.1 uncultured Lachnospiraceae bacterium
CCTGTCTTTGAGGAAAAAATCATTGGTCATGCCATTGTTCGTCAGCTGTTCAAGGCTTCCGGAGTGGGCACCATTGCAGGTTGCTTCGTGACAGACGGCAAGATTCAGAGAGGCTGTAAGGCTCGTATCCAGCGTGCAGGAGAGCAGATATTCGAAGGCAGCCTGGCTTCCTTAAAGCGTATGAAAGACGATGTAAAGGAAGTGGCAAAGGGCTACGAGTGCGGCATGGTATTTGAAGAGTTTAATGACCTCCAGGAGGACGACACCATTGAAGCTTATATCATGGTGGAGGTTCCCAGATAGGATTTAGATATGAGAAAACGCAGTATGAAAAATGTCCGTGTCAACACGGAAGTGCAGCGCGAGCTGGGCAACATCATCAGTCGCGAGGTGAAGGATCCCCGGATTGCTCCCATGACTACGGTAGTGGCAGCAGAGGTGACTCCGGATCTGAAATATTGTAAAGCATACATCAGTGTTCTGGGCAGTGAGGAAGCTGCCCAGAATACGATGAAGGGTTTAAAGAGTGCAGTTGGCTACATTCGTACCCGTCTGGCCCAGACAGTGAATCTTCGCAACACACCGGAGATTACCTTTGTTCTGGATCAGTCCATTGAATATGGCGTGCGTATGTCCAAGCTGATTGACGATGTGGTAGCAGACATCCCGGATCGCTCCGAGGAAGAGGACCACTAAGGGGAGGAAGCATATGGAGAAGGTGAAGATGGATCAATTGACAGGAAATGCCCGCAGAATCTGTATTACCGGACATATTCGCCCGGATGGAGATTGTGTGGGGGCATGTCTGGGACTTCGCCGCTATCTGCTGGACGAGGATCCGGAGAGAGAAGTGGACGTATATCTTCAGATGCCTCCCGCCTCTTTTCAGAGTTTCTCCGGTTTTGATCAGATCCGGGAATATTACCAGGGAGAGAAGTATGACCTTTGTATTACCCTGGATGCCAGCGATCTGGAACGCCTGGGAGACAACCGGGTTTTGCTGGACAACAGCAGCCACGGAATCTGTATCGATCATCATGTGACCAATACTCATTTTGTGGAGGAAGCTTATGTTTATCCCCATGCGGCCGCTACCTGTGAGATATTGGTGGATATGCTGGAGGAAGACAAGATCAGCCGGGAAACGGCAGAGTGTCTGTATCTGGGTCTGATCCATGATACCGGTGTTTTCAAACATTCCAATACCACCAGACATACCATGGAGGCAGCAGGCAAGCTGTTGGAGAAAGGGATTCATCATACAGAGATCATCAATGATACCTTTTTTGCCAAGACATATCGGCAGAATCAGCTGTTAGGCAGGGCGCTGGTAGAGAGCATTCTTTTCTTTGACGGAAAATGTATCGTATCCTGTATTTCCAAAAAGTCCATGGAATTTTACCATGCAACTCATGCGGATCTGGACGGAATCGTGGACCAGCTGCGAATTACCAAAGGAGTGGATTGTGCCATCTTCCTGACAGAATTGGATTTCCGCGTCTATAAAGTCAGTATGCGTTCCAGTGAGCAGGTGGATGTAGCGGCGGTAGCTTCCTATTTCGGAGGCGGCGGGCATATCCGTGCAGCCGGCTGCACCATGCAGGGCACCTTCTATGATGTGGTCAATAACCTGTCCGCGCAGATTGCTCTGCAGTTAGAGGGGAAGAAAGCATAAGAGAGGAACATCCCCATGGATGGAATTTTAAATGTATATAAAGAACGCGGCTTTACCTCCCACGATGTGGTGGCAAAGCTGCGTGGCATATTGAAGATGAAAAAGATAGGGCATACCGGTACGTTAGATCCTGACGCATGTGGTGTGCTCCCTGTCTGTCTCGGTCAGGCGACAAAAGTCTGTGATCTTCTGACGGACAAGAAAAAGACCTATGAGACAGTCCTTTTGTTGGGACGGGTGACTGACACACAGGATGTCAGCGGAACCACAGAGACAGAACAGCCTGTGACAGTCAGCGAAGAACAGGTCAGAGAAGTTATCGCAAGCTTTCAGGGAGACCAGATACAGGTCCCTCCCATGTACTCGGCCAGAAAGGTAAACGGAAAGAAGCTCTATGAGCTGGCCAGAGAGGGCCAGGTCATAGAACGGGAAGCCAGACCTGTGACATTCTATGAGATTTCGATTCTTAAGATGGAGTTGCCCCGGGTGCAGCTGCGGGTTACCTGTTCCAAGGGAACCTATATCCGTACCCTGTGTCACGATATCGGACAAAAGCTGGGCTGTGGCGGCTGCATGGAAGAGCTTCTTCGCACAGAGGTAGCTCCCTTTCAGCTGGCAGATAGCCTGACCCTGTCTCAGATTGAAGAAATCCGGGATCAGGGCAGATTAGAAGAGATCATTTGCCCGGTGGAGAGATTGTTTGCTCATCTGCCGGCCAAAAAGGTCAAAGGGGAATTTTCCCGCTATCTCTATAACGGAAATCCTCTCCGGGAGGAATGGCTGGAGCCTTACTTTGAGGATACGGCACCTCTTTCGGAACAGAGCAACGAAGAAACAAAGGAACTGCGGATTTATACAGAAAAGGAACAGTTCTTTGGCATTTACATCTGGAAAAAAGAGGACGCCTGCTATCGGGTGAAGAAGATTTTTTATAACAATTCAGAAGGGCAGAAATAGAAGGTTACTATGGAATTTTATCAAAATACCACAGATTTTTATATAGACGGCCCCTGTGCAGTAACACTGGGAAAGTTTGACGGCTTTCACAGAGGACATCAGGTGCTGTTGGAGGAATTGCTGAAAGCAGGAGAACAGGGTTTTAAAACCGTTGTATTTACCTTTGGAACCAACCCCAGAGCACAGGTGACGGGAAAAGCAGAGGAGCTGCTATTAACCAACGAGGAGAAGGAGGCCCTGCTTCAGAACAAAGGAATCCAGGTTCTCATCGAGTATCCGTTTAACGATTCCGTGGCTCGTATGTCTCCGGAGGATTTTGTGAGGGAGGTACTTCTGTCCCGTCTCCATGCAGAAAAGATTATTGTGGGAAGTGATTTTGGATTCGGCTACCGCAGAGCGGGAAATGTGGCCCTGCTGCAGCAGATGAGCGAAACCTGCGGATATGAGCTGGTAGTGAAGGACAAGATCAAGACCAAAGAGGGTCTGGATATTTCCAGTACCTATATCAAGGGCTTATTAAAGCTTGGTCACATGGAACAGGTGAATGAATTGCTGGGCTATCCTTACAGTGTTCACGGAGAAGTGATTCACGGCAATCACTACGGCAGAACCTTCGGAATGCCTACCATCAATCAGCGGCCGGAAAGCAACAAATTGCTGCCTCCTAACGGTGTCTACGTGTCAAAAACAGTGGTGGACGGAGAGATCTATCCCAGTGTGACCAATATCGGAGTCAAGCCCTCCATTGACGGCACCTATCCTAAGGGAGTGGAAACCTTTATTCATGATTTCAACCGGGATATCTACGGCAAAAAGGTGGAGGTGCAGCTGTACTCCTATGCCAGACCGGAGATGAAATTTGCCTCCAAAGAGGAGCTCATTGCCCAGATGCATCGGGACAATGAAAATGCCAGAAATTACTGGAAGATCTAATTCTTAAAATAACCGGATAGGACTTGACATCTGAGAATCAGATGGTATACTTCTATTTGTAATAAATGTAATATTTATGTAACATTTAGAAAAAAATACCAATAAAAGTTACCATTCGGGAGAATTTACATGAGAAAATCATTTTTGATAAAGGCGACGATTTCCGCTTTGGCTATGACCATGATAATGGCTGCTACCGCATTGGCAGATACGGCCGATGCCACCTCTACAGGCGACTCTCTTACCGTGAATCCGGTAGTCAATGCCTCCGATTCCCTGGCAGGCGTTTCCTCTGTGCTGGATAGCTATTACAGTACGGTGGAGAGCGGTACATATTCCAAGTCGATTGAAGTAGAGATCGGTGCCCTGGTGAATGAGGATATCGCAAAGGCAGCCTCGGTACTGGAGGATTATGAGAACCTGGGTATCGCTACTGTGACCAATTATCTGAATGTTCGTGAGCTGCCCAGCTCCGATAATTCCAAGAGCAAGATCATCGGTAAGATGGTTCACAATACAGCCTGTGAGATTCTGGATTATGCAGACGGCTGGTATCGGGTTCAGTCGGGACCTGTTACCGGATATGTATCCGCCGATTATATCGTGACAGGAGACGAGGCCATTACCATCGCATTGGAGGAAGCAGAGCTTCGTGCCATTGTCAACAGTGATGTGGATACCTTGAATGTCCGGAAGGAGCCTTCTACCAGCAGCACCATTATTGATAAAGTCAGCGGAGCAGAGCGGTATACCGTTTTGGAGCAGTTAGACGGCTGGGTGAAGATCGAGACCGTTACCGGTGATGAGGGATATGTATCCGCCGAATATGTGGAAGTAAAGTACGCTTTGAACGAAGCAGTGGAATTTACACCGGTTATGACATCCTCTCTTCGTCAGTCCATTATCGAATACGCCCAGAGATTTATCGGTAACCCTTATGTATGGGGTGGGACAAGCCTGACAAGGGGAGCTGACTGTTCCGGCTTTACCATGTCTGTCTTTGCGAATTTCGGAATCAAGCTGAGCCATTCCTCCAAAGCCCAGGCAGGCGAGGGCAAGGTCATTGACTACAGTCAGATTCGCCCCGGTGATTTGATCTTCTACGGCAGAAGCGGTGTCAGCGGCATCGGACATGTAGCCATCTACATTGGTAATGGCAAGATCGTTCATGCAGCCAGTGAGAGAACCGGTATTACCATCTCCAGTGCGAAGTTTAAGACCATTTTAAAGGTTGTAAATGTCATTGGTGATTGATCAATCATAAGAGAGATACATACCCTCAGATAGCGAAACCGTTATCTGGGGGTATCTTTCTTTCTGATCAGGTGAGGAAGAACTGGAAAAATCTTTCTCTCTGTGGTATACTCCGTCTGGATTATCAGGAGGACAAAAAAAGCATGAGCAATGTAGTTGTAATCGGAGGAGGAGCAGCCGGCATGATGGCGGCCTATCAGGCAGCAGCCATGGGACATCAGGTTACCCTCATGGAACAAAATGAAAAGCTGGGAAAAAAGATCTACATTACGGGAAAAGGCCGCTGTAATCTGACCAATGCCAGTGACATGGAGACCATACGAGCTCATGTCATTACCAATCCTAAATTTTTATATAGCGCATTTGCAGCTATGGACAACCAGGATGTGATTACCCTGATGGAGTCCCATGGCTGCAAGACCAAAGTAGAGCGAGGCAACCGGGTATTTCCGGTGTCGGATCATGCCTCCGATGTGATTCGTGCCATGGAACGAGCCATGGCAGAGACAGGTGTCATTCTCAGACTGAATACCAGAGTCTTGAATCTGGTTATAGAGGATGGTTGCTGTCGGGGAGTTGTGTGCCAGGAGCTGACACCTTTTCGACCGGGAGGCAAGCTGTCAGAAAGACTTCCGGTGGGAAAAAGAGAGACGGTATTCTGTGATGCAGTCATTGTAGCCACAGGAGGAGAGTCCTATCCCTCCACAGGCTCCACAGGGGACGGTTACAGATTTGCAGAATCGGCAGGAATCCAGGTGACAGGAAGACACCCGGCCTTGGTTCCTTTTGAATCAAAGGAGACCTGGCTGCCCAAACTACAGGGTCTGTCTCTTCGCAACGTTCGTGTGTCCATTGAGAAGGAAGGAAAGGTTCTTTATACAGAGTTTGGAGAAATGCTGTTTACCCATTTTGGGGTCAGCGGACCGGCTTTGCTCAGTGCCAGCAGTGTGGTAGGAACCAGGCTGCCGGCAAAATTGTTCATTGATTTGAAACCGGCTCTTACGGAGGAGCAGCTGGATGAGCGGATGCTTCGTGATTTTGCCAAGGAAAATAATAAGCAGATCCAGAACGGTCTGGGAGGCCTGTATCCTTCCAAACTGATTCCTGTGATTCTGCAGGTGGCAGGGATCTCTCCGGAGAAGCGGGTCAATGAGATTACCAGAGAGGAGCGGGGCAGACTGCGAAACTGCACCAAGAGATTCCCTGTGAGTTTAAGCGGCCTCCGGGGATTTGAAGAAGCCATTATTACCCAGGGCGGCGTGTCTGTGAAAGAAATCAAGGCCGGTACCATGGAATCCAAAAAGGTAGCGGGTCTTTATTTTGCCGGAGAGGTGCTGGATGTAGATGCTTTGACCGGAGGCTACAATATGCAGATCGCCTGGTCCAGCGGCTGTCTGGCAGGACAGAGTATTCCATGGGTATAGTGACAAAAGAACAGATCAAAGCAAATATAACGGCATAGCAACATACAGCCGGGGTAAAATAAGGGACAGGAGATAGAAATATGTCAGTAAATATTGCCATCGACGGAC
Organism: uncultured Lachnospiraceae bacterium; assembly: GCA_964393285.1. GTDB lineage: Bacteria > Bacillota > Clostridia > Lachnospirales > Lachnospiraceae > RGIG7193. The sequence continues at coordinate 6,352 of CAYMSZ010000046.1, forward strand.
CTGCCGGAGCAGGAAAAAGCACCATCGCCAAACAAATTGCCAGAGACTTAGGCATCGTTTATGTAGATACCGGAGCTATGTATCGGGCTCTGGGTCTGTACTTCCATAGAAGGGGAATCGATTCCTGGGATGAAGCTGCCATTGGAGAGGCAGTGGAGCAGGCGGAGGTCACCATAGGCTATGAAGAAGGCAGACAACAGGTATATCTGAACGGGGAAAATGTAACCCCCTATCTTCGCAGTGAGGAAGCAGGCAAGATGGCCAGTGCCACCAGCGTTTATCCTAAGGTTCGGCGCAAACTGGTAGCTCTCCAGCAGCAGCTGGCAGCCAGTACCGATGTCATTATGGATGGCCGTGATATCGGTACGGTAGTGCTTCCCCATGCCGATGTGAAAATTTTTCTTACGGCAGACAGCCATGAGAGAGCTCTGCGCCGATATAAGGAATTGCTGGAAAAAGGGGAAGAAGCAGATCTGGCAGCCATTGAAAAGGATATTGTGGAGAGAGATGAACGGGATATGCATCGTGCAGAATCTCCCCTGAGACAGGCAGAGGACGCCGTTTTGGTAGATACCTCTCATATGACCATTGACGAGGTGGCAGAGGCCATCATTCAAATCTATCAGGAAGCATGCGCAAAAAGGATATAAAAAAAGGATATAATATGGAAATTCAGGTAGCAAAGACAGCAGGCTTTTGCTTTGGCGTAAAGCGGGCAGTAGATAAAGTATATGAACAGGTGGCAGAGAACAGGGGACCCATCTATACCTTTGGTCCCATCATCCACAATGAAACGGTAGTGGAGGATCTGGAACGAAAAGGAGTCCATGTCATTGAGACGGAGGAAGAAATTCAGAATCTGACCCAGGGTACGGTGGTCATTCGCTCCCATGGGGTCAGCCGCCGCATCTGTGAACAGATTGAGGCACAGGGTCTGAAGCTGGTAGACGCTACCTGCCCCTTTGTGAAAAAAATTCATAAAATTGTTGATGAAAAATCTGCGGAAGGATATACCATTGTCATCATAGGCAGTGACACCCATCCGGAAGTAGAAGGAATCAAAGGCTGGTGTCGGGGCAAGGTAATGGTGTTGAAAAATGAGGAAGAGGCAGAAACTCTTTGCCTGGAACCGGAAGAAAAAATCTGCGTTGTTTCCCAAACGACATTTAATTACAAAAAATTTCAAGATATAGTTGAAATTCTTGAAAAAAAAGGTTACAATAAAGGCATTTTGAATACTATCTGTAATGCTACCCATGAGCGACAGACAGAAGCCAGGGAACTGGCATCCCGCGTGGATTCTATGATAGTGATCGGTGGGAAGAATAGCTCGAATACCCAAAAGCTCTACGAAATATGCAGAAGTGTTTGCGCGCATACTTACTATATACAGACGTTTGAAGATTTACACTCTCAGAATTTTCCGTCCGGTGACAGCGTAGGTATCACGGCGGGGGCATCCACCCCTAATACAATTATCGAGGAGGTTCACACCAATGTCGGAATTAACTTTTGACGAATTACTTGAAGGATCATTAAAGAGAATAAGGACGGGAGAGGTTGTAACGGGTAAAGTCTTTGATGTAAAGACAGATGAGATTATTGTTGATATCGGTTACAAGTCCGATGGTATTATTCCCAGAAACGAGTACACCAATGATTCCAATGCAGATCTGACTGACCTGGTAAAGGTAGGAGATCCCATTGAGGCAAAGGTGGTAAAGGTAAATGACGGTGAGGGTCAGGTGATCCTGTCCTGCCGTAAGCTGCAGGTAGAGAGAGGCAGCAAGATTCTGGAGGAGGCTATGGAGAACCAGACCGTTCTCACAGCCAAGGTTTCCCAGATCATGAGCGGTGGCCTGAGTGCTATGGTAGACGGGGTTCGCGTATTTATCCCCATCAGCCAGATCTCCGATTCCTATGAGAAGGATCTGGAGAAGTATAAGGATGCTGAGATTGAGTTCCAGCTGATTGAGTATAATCCGAAGAAGCGCAGAGTCATCGGCAGCCGTAAGCAGGTGCTGGTTGCCAGAAAGGCTGAGATGCAGAAGGCTCTGTTTGAGCGCATCCAGGTAGGACAGACCGTAGAAGGTACCGTTAAGAATGTTACCGATTTTGGTGCTTTCATTGATCTGGGCGGAGCAGATGGTCTGCTGCACATCTCTGAGATGAGCTGGGGCCGCGTAGAGAATCCGAAGAAGATTTATAAGTCCGGTGACAAGGTTACCGCTTTCATCAAGGACATCAACGGCGAGAAGATCGCCCTCAGCGTAAAGTTCCCGGAGAGCAACCCCTGGGTAGATGCTGCTGAGAAGTATGCTGTTGGCAATGTGGTTTCCGGTCGTGTTGCTCGTATGACCGATTTTGGCGCATTTGTTGAGCTGGAGCCCGGTATCGATGCTCTGCTTCATGTATCTCAGATTTCTAAGGAGCATGTTGAGAAGCCCAGCGATGTACTGAAGACCGGTGAGATCATCGAGGCAAAGGTTGTTGATTTCGATGGCGAGAACAAGAAGATCTCTCTCAGCATCAAGGCTCTGACAGCTGATGAGGATACAGACACAGTATACAGCGATGAAGAGGCTCCTGTAGAGGAGTAAGAAATCATAGGATTTCTACTGTATCAGAAAGATAAAGTGTGGCAGTTTTCGGATTGCCACACTTTTTTATTTTAGAAGCAGGTCAAAATGGTTGTCAGTTATCTGCAGCGCCAGATGGCATGAACATAAGCATCCCAGAAAGAAGGATTCTCCGGGAAGGGCCATTCCAGGTAGTAATCCTTCTCCTTGGGATTCTGATGAAAGACTACAAAAGAATCCTGGGAAAGGGTCAGAGAGGCAGGGCAGGGGATAAATATCCCCTGTTTTTTGTTATAACAGGTGTCCTTGGTTGCCTTCTGGCGGTATTCAGGATCTACATAGATGCCTACGCTCTTATGGATGGCGCGGTCCTCCTCCGGAAGATAGAAGTAGTCCTTGGCATTGGGAAAGTAATGCTTCAGAGTGAGCTCTCTCAGAGGAACAGCCAGACGGATGCGGGTAAGGGAAGCCGTCAAATAGGTGCCACAGTCCAGACGGAGAGAGATAGGGTGGGGGAGAGAAACGGGGCTTCGCAAGGTAACCAGGAGCTCCTGTTTTTTGCTGCCATCCAGAGCAGTGGAGGTGTGAGGCTCCAGATTCTCTAACAGGTAGGAAGCATGGATATAATCCTGGATGGACAGGATGGCCAGGAGCTTGGGCATATTTTTTACATCCTCCAGATTATGTAGCAGCAATGCTTCTAACCCGGCCTGAGAGCCGGTTTCTGTATAGTCTTCATAGACGGAGATCAACTGACCTCCATCCCATACATCGGTTCGGGAAATCTCCAGGTATTCCTCCACAGCTTTTTGCCGGAGACTGGGAAGCCCCAGAAGATTTTTATAAGGTTTGATGAGACGGTAGAGGTCCAGGCTTTCGAACTTGTCCAGGAGAAAGGGCAGCTGATGCTTCTCATACCGTTGCCTCAGATAAGGGACATCAAAACCATTTCCGTTAAACTGCAAAAGAAGGCAGTCAGAGGGAAGACCGTTCAGATAGTCGGAAAAAGCACACAGAACCTCTCTTTCCTCGCCGGAATGCTCCGCAAACCATTGGGTCAGATGAAAGTCTCTGCCATCGGTATAGAGACAACCGATGAGGTACAGGTGAGAGCTTTTGGCAGACAGACCCGTAGTCTCAATATCAAAAAATAAGTACCCGGAATGGGAACCAAAGGTTTCTATGGGATATGGAAACTGATCGTGATAATCTTCTGTAAATGTTAACATAGTATCTCCTT
>CAYMSZ010000047.1:0-4752 GCA_964393285.1 uncultured Lachnospiraceae bacterium
CAGCAAATGCAGAGAATGAAGAGCAGATGAAACAATTGGCTCAGAATCTTTTGACCATTTGACCCTTGTCTCATAAATTTTAGTGGTAATCTTACAGTAAATTTGATATAATAAAAAGCGGAGCAGCGGGGGTTAGATTGCTCCGCCAAATATCATTCAGGAGGTAAGAATTATGGGTTATTTTGAGAAGAAAACGGTAATTGTTACAGGTGGAGGAAAGGCGAGACCGTTGTCAGACGGAACACCTGGATCCATCGGCTACGGTATTGCTACCGCATTTGCCAAAGAGGGGGCAAATCTTGTACTTACCGGTAGAAATGTAGCAAAGCTGGAAGATGCAAAAGAAGAACTGGAGAGACTGTATGGCGTGGAAGTTTTATGCTGCCAGGCAGATGTGAATGCAGAGGGAAATTCCGAAGAAGTGGTAAACCAGGTAGTGGCTGAGACCATTGCCAGGTTCGGAAGAATTGATGTTCTGATTAACAATGCCCAGGCTTCTGCATCAGGAGTGAAGCTGGCAGATAATACCACAGACCAGTTTAATCTGGCCATTTATTCCGGTCTCTATGCAGTGTTCTATTACATGAAGGCCTGCTATCCTTATCTGAAGGAAACCAAGGGCTCTGTTATTAACTTTGCATCCGGTGCCGGATTGTTCGGTAACTACGGCCAGGCTGCCTATGCTGCTGCCAAAGAAGGAATTCGTGGACTTTCCCGTGTAGCTGCTACAGAATGGGGTCCGGACGGAATCAATGTAAACATTGTATGCCCTCTGGCATGGACCTCCATGCTGGAAGGATGGGCAAATGCAAATCCGGAAGCTTTCAAGGCAAATGTGCATATGCCTCCTATGGGACATTATGGAAATACAGAGCTGGAGATCGGTCGTGTATGCGTACAGCTGGCTTCTCCTGACTTTAAGTATATGTCCGGTGAGACTCTGACGCTGGAAGGCGGCATGGGTCAGAGACCATAAACCATAAAAGACCGTAAACCATAAAAGATTATGTATCGGTTCACTGCAGTTTCTTCCTGTAGTGAACCGATATTTTTTTGCCTTTTGAAGGATATGCCGAAAATATCTTTCAAAAAATATGTCGAAAACATCTTGACAAATAAGTTAGCAGGTGCTAACCTTTTATGCAGTTAGGAAACATTAACCACTATTCACCATATATCGTAAGAGAGGAGTGAGGGATGATGCCGTTGACGTTAGCAGATACCGGTGACGAGAAAACCGTCATTCGCGTAGGTGGAAAACCAGATACGAGGCAATTCCTGGAGAGCCTTGGTTTTGTGTCCGGCGCTGCAGTTACGATTGTTTCGGAGCTTGGTGGAAATGTGATTGTAAAGATGAAGGATTCTCGAATTGCAATCAGCAAAGAAATGGCAGCTAAAATTATGGTCTGATTTCTGGAAGGATGGAAGAAAACCAGAATGACCAAAAGAAGGGAGATATGGAGTATGAAAACACTTCGTGAGGCAAAACCCGGTGAGACGGTACGAGTTGTAAAAATTTCCGGAGAAGGAGCGGTAAAGCGCCGTATCATGGATATGGGAATTGTAAAAGGTATTGAGATTTACATTCGTAAAGTAGCACCTCTGGGAGATCCGGTAGAAGTAACCGTCAGAGGATATGAATTGTCTCTGCGAAAAGGCGATGCAGAAATGATATCTGTAGAATAAGAAAGCGGCTGGAAGCCGTGTTTTTTTGAGATTATAGTTAGATTGTACTAACTTATGTAAAATGTGAAGGAGATAAGAACATGTCGATTCGAATTGCACTTGCAGGTAATCCTAACTGCGGTAAGACCACTCTCTTTAATGCATTGACAGGATCTAATCAGTTTGTAGGAAACTGGCCCGGTGTTACCGTAGAAAAAAAGGAAGGTGGCCTAAAAGGACACAAGGATGTAAAAATTGTAGATTTGCCGGGTATTTATTCCCTTTCCCCTTATACCCTGGAAGAAGTAGTAGCAAGAAACTTCCTGGTAGATGAGAGACCGGATGTTATTTTGAACATTATTGATGGAACGAACCTGGAGAGAAATCTGTATCTGTCCACCCAGCTGGTAGAGGTTGGAATCCCTGTAGTGGTTGCAGTGAATATGATGGATGTAGTTGCCAAGAACGGAGACGAAATCCATACAGAGCAGCTGTCAAAGGTATTAGGCTGCGAAGTGTATGAGATTTCTGCTTTGAAGGGTACCGGAGTCATGATGGCGGCAGAAGCAGCTGTCCGTACGGCAGGAAAGGCAGTAAAAACGGTACCTCAGCATTCTTTCTCTGACAGCGTGGAAAAGGCCATTGCCAAAATCGAGACGGAACTGCTGCAGGAGATTCCTAAGGAACAGAAAAGATGGTATGCCATTAAGCTGTTTGAGAGAGACAGTAAAGTAGCAGAAAAGCTGAATATCTCTGCAGAACAGATGGCAAAGGTGGAAAAAGATATCGCTGCCTGTGAGACAGAAATGGATGACGATGCAGAGAGCATTATCACAGGAGAGCGTTACAGCTACATTGATTCCATCATCAAAAGCTGCTACAAAAAGAAAACCGTACATAAGGATACCACATCCGATAAGATTGACCGGATCGTTACCAACCGTTTTGCAGCCCTTCCTATTTTTGCCCTGGTAATGTTTATTGTGTACTATATTTCTGTAACCACGGTAGGAACCTGGGCAACAGATTGGGCCAATGATGGAGTCTTTGGCGATGGCTGGCATCTGACAGGCGGCAGTGCATACGGAGAGGCAGACGAAGAATATCTGGATGCAGCTTCTGTTGTAGGCGGCTTTATCGATTGGGCCACTGAGGAAGGCTTAGACACAGATGAGGTGGCAGAAGCCTTTGACAGTGAAGCGGATGAGTATGATCCGGAAGCTGCCAAAGCAGCAGTAGAAGAATTCGCTGCTCAGTTTGCCGAAACAGATGTTGCTACCTATTATATAGAGGATGAAGAAACCCTGGAGGATGTGGAAACCACAGCAACCGGTGAGGATCTGACGGCAGCCCTGGCTGTACTGGATTCCTACGAATATGAGGAACCGGACCCTGCAGACTATGGCGTTTGGGTTCCCGGTGTTCCGGTACTGGTAGAAAAGCTTCTGGATTCCATGGGTTGTGCGGATTGGCTGGAAGGTCTGATTCTGGATGGCATTGTAGCCGGCGTTGGCGCTGTCTTAGGATTTGTACCTCAGATGCTGGTATTATTCTTCTTCCTGGCAGTACTGGAGTCCTGCGGTTACATGGCTCGTATCGCATTTATCATGGACCGTATTTTCCGTAAATTTGGTCTGTCCGGTAAATCCTTTATTCCGATTCTGATCGGTACCGGCTGCGGCGTTCCTGGTATCATGGCATCTCGTACCATTGAAAATGAGAAAGATCGCCGTATGACCATTATGACTACTACCTTTATTCCTTGTGGAGCAAAGCTGCCCTTCATTGCCATGGTAGCCGGCGCTATCTTCGGCGGCGCTGCCTGGGTTGCACCCTCTGCTTATTTCGTAGGTATTCTGGCAATTATCTGCTCCGGTATTATCTTGAAAAAGACCAAACTTTTTGAAGGCGATCCTGCTCCCTTTGTTATGGAGCTGCCGGCTTATCATTGGCCCACCGTTGGAAATGTACTTCGTAGCATGTGGGAGAGAGGCTGGTCCTTCATTAAGAAAGCCGGTACCATTATCCTGTTGTCTACCATTTTGGTATGGTTTACCTCTTACTTTGGATTTACAGAAGACGGTTTCCGTATGCTGGAAGAGAATGAGCTGAATCTGTCTATTCTTGCAACAGTAGGAAATGCCATCGCCTGGATCTTTGTTCCTCTTGGCTGGGGCAACTGGCAGGCAACGGTTGCTGCCATTACCGGATTGGTAGCTAAGGAAAATATTGTAGGAACTCTGGGTATCCTTTACAGCGCCGGAGAGGGCTCTGTCTATGCCAATATGGCAGCTGCCTTTACCGCAGCAGCCGGATATTCCTTCTTATGCTTCAATTTGTTGTGTGCTCCCTGCTTCGCAGCTATGGGCGCCATCAAGAGAGAGATGAACTCCAACAAGTGGTTCTGGACTGCCATCGGATATCAGTGCGGATTTGCATACCTGGTAGCTTTGGTGGTATACCAGTTCGGCAGAATCTTTACCGGAGAGGGAGTCAGCATCTTTATGATTGCTGCAGTGGCAGTATTGATCTACTTCTTCTACATGCTGCTTCGTCCGGCAAAAAAGAAAGCGTAAGAAAACTTAGTAAAAATTAAGGAAACAGATAGACAAATTACTTCGTTTTGTATTACTATTCTTGTAGAAAGGAGGTTTGACATGTTTGCTTTTTTAATCAACAATTGGGGAACCATTGTGGTGTCATTGATTTTGATTCTCATTGTATTTCTGTGCATCCGTTCTCTATGGAAAAAAAGAGGCGACGGTTGTTCTTCCTGCGGAGGAAGCTGCGGCGGTTGTGGTGGCAGCTGCGGCTGCAAGGGGTCTTGCGGCTCCTGATGGCTCCGGATAAAGAATAGAGAATTCTCCTGAAATAAAAGTGTTGGAAGCGGGCGGCCTTATGGCCGCTTGTTTCCGTGAAGAATAGAAAAACGGAAATCATCCGGAAAAATCCGGAGCAAACCAAAGTAAAACAAAAGTAAAAAAATTAGAATCAACCCAAACAAAAATCGGTTGACAAAACGAATGCTCTATAGTATATTTATATGCGTCGCGAAAAACGACAGATGCGCGAGTGGCTCAGTGGTGG
>CAYMSZ010000047.1:4852-10155 GCA_964393285.1 uncultured Lachnospiraceae bacterium
AGCACCACCTTGCCAAGGTGGGGGCCGCGGGTTCGAATCCCGTCTCGCGCTCTCTGTAAGATAATATGGTATACATGCGCGAGTGGCTCAGTGGTGGAGCACCACCTTGCCAAGGTGGGGGCCGCGGGTTCGAATCCCGTCTCGCGCTCTCTTGAAAAGTGGCGGAGACCTTGAGGGTCTCCGCTATTTTTTTGACTCTTGTCACAAATTTCCTTGTGTGTTAGAATGAGACAGAAAATAGGAACATGTTCCATAAAAGACATATTCATTCCATAGGAGGTTTCTAATGATTAATCGTCTGGTAGACAGAATTCGGGAGCTGAATGCTCCTGTCGTAGTAGGTCTGGATCCCACCCTGGCCAATATCCCCGCTCATGTAAAGGCGCAGGCTTTTGCACAGCATGGAGAAACTCTGGAGGGGGCAGCTGCCGCCATCTGGGAGTATAATAAGACCATTGTAGATCATATCTGCGATCTGATTCCGGCGGTAAAGCCGCAGATTGCCATGTACGAGCAGTTCGGTATTCCCGGACTTATGGTGTATAAGCAGACGGTAGATTACTGCAAGGAGAAAGGACTGATTGTCATCGGAGATATTAAACGAGGAGATATCGGTTCCACCTCCACAGCCTATGCCATAGGACATTTAGGTAAGGTGAAAATCGGCGAGACAGAGATTGCTCCCTTTGATGAGGATTTTGCCACAGTGAACCCTTATCTGGGTACAGACGGCGTGAAGCCCTTTGTGGATGTATGCAAGGCAGAGAAGAAAGGTATCTTTGTATTGGTAAAGACCTCCAACCCTTCCAGTGGAGAGTTCCAGGATCGCCTCATCGACGGCAGACCCCTCTATGAGTGGGTAGGGGAAAAGGTCAATGCCTGGGGCGAGGATGCCATGGGAGATGACTACAGCTATGTAGGTGCCGTAGTGGGAGCTACCTATCCTAAGATGGGTGAGGTTCTTCGTAAGATTATGCCTAAGGCCATGATCCTGGTGCCCGGTTATGGGGCTCAGGGCGGCAAGGCAGAAGACCTGGCTCCGTATTTTAATGCCGGCGGCACCGGTGCTATCGTAAACTCCTCCAGAGGTATCATCGCAGCCTATAAGCAGGAGAAATATGCAGCACTGGGTGAGAAAGAATATGGACAGGCTTCTCGTCAGGCTACCATTGATATGATCGAAGATTTGAGAAGAATCTATTAAGCAGGAGGCAGGAATGAAAGAACAGATTCAGGGAAAAGTTCTGTCTCAGGACATGCTGGCAGACGGGGTTTATAGCATGTGGATTGAGGCTCCCTCCATTGCGGAGGCAGCCAGACCGGGTCAGTTTGTGACGGTTTACTGTAAGGATGCCAGCCGACTGCTGCCCAGACCCATCAGCATCTGCGAGGCAGAGGAGGATAAGATTCGTCTGGTCTACCGCCTGGCAGGAGAAGGAACCAGAGAATTTTCTGCCTACAAGGCAGGAGATGCCATCCGTCTCCAGGGGCCTTTGGGAAATGGATTCCCCATAAAAGAAGGAAAAGCTGTCCTCATCGGCGGCGGCATCGGAGTACCTCCCATGGTGCAGCTGGCAAAAACCCTGCCCGGTTCTGTGACAGTGGTGTCCGGTTATCGCAACAATCAGCTCTTCCTGAAAGAAGATCTGGAAAAATATGCCTCGGTTCTCATTGCCACAGAGGATGGCAGTGCAGGCACCAGGGGAAATGTCATAGACGCTATGATGGCCCACGAGGTGACAGCAGATGTAATCTATGCCTGCGGTCCGGCTCCTATGCTACGAGCCATTAAGAACTATGCCGCAGAGAGGGGAATCCTGTGCTATCTCTCTATGGAGGAGCGGATGGCCTGCGGTATCGGGGCCTGTCTGGCCTGTGTCTGCAAGACAAAAGCAGAGGATGAGCATACCCATGTCCACAATACCAGAGTCTGCAAGGATGGCCCGGTATTTCTGGCAGAGGAGGTGGAACTGTGAGTAACATGAGCGTAAATCTGGCAGGTGTCCAGTTAAAAAATCCGGTAATGACCTGTTCCGGTACCTTCGGCTCCGGTATGGAATATACGGACTATATGGATCTGAACCGTCTGGGAGCAGTGGTAACCAAGGGTGTGGCAGATGTTCCCTGGCAGGGAAATGATACGCCTCGTGTGACGGAGACCGCCAGCGGCATGATGAATGCCGTAGGCTTGCAGAATCCCGGCATTGAGGTATATTGTCAGAGAGAAATTCCTTTCCTGCAGCAGTTTGATACCAAGGTGATCGTCAATGTCTGCGGTCATTCTGAGCAGGAGTTTTTGAATGTAGTAGAGAGACTGAGAGAAGAACCGGTAGATATGCTGGAAATGAATATTTCCTGTCCCAATGCCCAGGGGGCCGGCGTTGCATTTGGCACCGACCCGAAGATGGTGGAGCATATTACCTCTGTGGTAAAGCAGGCGGCAAAACAGCCTGTGATCATGAAGCTGAGTCCTAATGTAACGGACATCGCAGAGATCGCCAGAGCAGCAGAGGCAGGAGGCGCCGATGCGGTATCTCTCATCAATACCATCACAGCTATGAAAATCGATATTCACAGACGCAAGTTCGTCCTGGCCAATAAGACCGGCGGCCTGTCCGGCCCTGCCATTAAGCCTGTGGCAGTGCGCATGGTATATCAGGTGGCCCAGGCAGTGAAGATTCCTATCATCGGCATGGGAGGCATTGTAACGGGAGAAGATGCCATAGAATTTATTCTGGCAGGAGCTACGGCAGTGGCAGTAGGTACCGCTAATTTTATTCGTCCCGATGCCTCAGTCCAGGTGGTAGAAGGCATACAGGCCTATATGGATCGTTACGGAGTGAAGGATATAAAAGAGTTGATCGGCGCTGTGGAAGGATAAAACATATGAGAAGAAAAGCTACATTGAAAATATCACTGAATTCCCCTGTGGTGCTGACATTTGCCGCCATCTGTGTCCTGGCGTTGGTTCTCAGCTCTCTCACAGGAGGAAAGACAGATTGGTTGATTTTTAGTGTATACCGGTCCTCCTTGACGGATCCTTTTACCTATATCCGTTTCTTTTGCCATATATTCGGTCATGCCAATTTGACCCATCTTTTGAATAATATGATGATGATTCTGGTTCTCGGCCCCATGCTGGAGGAAAAATACGGTTCCAGAGATCTGATTTTTGTGATTCTGGCTACGGCTCTGGTGACAGGAGTGATTCATTATATCCTTTTCCCCGGTGTCATGCTCATGGGAGCCAGCGGAGTTGTGTTTGCCTTTATTTTGCTGGCATCTTTCACCAATGTAAAGGAGAGGGAAATCCCTTTGACCTTTTTACTGGTAGCGGTTCTTTATCTGGGAAACCAGATTTATGAGGGAATCGCAGTACAGGATAATATTTCTCAGCTTACCCATATTATCGGCGGTATGATCGGAGCCATCATGGGGTATGTTGGAAATACCGGACACAGAAGATAGCCGTTTTTTGGCAGGAAAAACAAGATGTCAAGCAGATAAGAGGTAGATATATGATAGAACTGGATCAGAGAAAAATCCCCTTGACCGGGGTACGGAACGCCAGAGATCTGGGTGGTATCCCTGTGGCAGGCAATCGTGTGGTCAAAAAAGGCCGGATGATTCGCTGTGGCAGACTCAATGATATGACAGAGAAGGATGCCAAAATTCTGGATGAGGAGTACCATGTAACAGAGATCATTGATTTACGAAATCCCCAGGAAACCATAGAGTATCCGGATCGGCCCATCGGACAGGCCACCTGGGAGTGCATTCCCTTATTGTCCGGCTCTCTGGAGGGAATCTCCAAAGAAGAAGGAGAAAAACCGGACCCCATCGAATTACATATTCAGATGATGCGAGGCTGGGATACTGACCCTGTGGAAGGGATGAGAGGCTTGTATCTCCACATGGCTACAGACCCTTTTACCACAGCCCAGGTGAAGAAATTTATGAATCGCTGGCTCTGCCATGAGGAGGGTGCGTTCCTTTGGCACTGTACGGCAGGAAAGGATCGGACCGGTATCACAGGAGCGTTGATGTTGTGGATCCTGGGAGCAGAGAGAGGAGATATCGAAACAGAATATTTTGATACCAACACCCTGCTGACAGATCATCTGAATGAGATGGAAGCAGAGATCTACCGGAGAACCGGAGAGGCGGAATTCGCCAAAAGGTGCACCATTCCGGAGACAGTACATCCCAGCTATATCAAGGCGTATCTGGATACCCTGGAGGAAACCTACGGTTCTGTTGACGCTTACCTGAGAGATGGTCTGGGAATCACAGAAGAAGACCGATTGGCTGCCAGAGAAAAGTATACGGAGGAAGAATAATATGGGCATCGTAGTCCTTGGAGCAGTATTTGTAGATATTAAGGGGTATCCCACATCCACTTATATTCCGGCAGGCCGGAATGTAGGTCGCGTGGAGCAGGTTCATGGAGGTGTCAGCCGAAATGTGGCAGAGGACATCGCCAATGTGGAACTGCGGCCCACTTTTGTCAGTGTCGTAGATCACAGTGGCGTATCTACCGATGTGATTGAAAAGCTGAATAATCACAAGGTCAATACCCAGTATATCCGCAGAACCGATGACGGTCTGGGCACCTGGCTGGCTATTTTTGACAATGACGGAGATGTGGTAGCTTCTATTTCAAAGCGGCCGGATGTAAGTCCTATCATTGAGATTCTGGATGAAAAGGGGGACGAAATTTTTCAGGACTGCGACAGCATTGTAGTGGAAATCGATATGGATAAAGATGTGATAAAGCGCGTCTTCCAGTATGCGAAAAAATATAACAAAGATGTATACGCTGTGGTTTCCAATATGAGCATCGCCGTAGAGCGGAGAGATTTCTTAAAATCCACCCGCTGCATTGTATGCAACCAGCAGGAGGCAGGAATCCTGTTTTCTGAGGAATATATGGATCGCACGCCGGAGGAGATGCGGCAGATTCTGGTAGACAAAATCACCCAGGCCAAGTTCCCCAGTATGATTATCACCATGGGAGATAAGGGAGCCGTCTATGCCGATCAGAACGGCGAAAACGGTATCTGCCCTGCCAATAAGGTATCCGTAAAGGACACCACAGGGGCCGGGGATTCCTTCTTTGCCGGAGTAGCCATTGGCTTAACCTACGGCAAAACCCTGGGAGAGGCCTGTGAGATCGGCACCAGACTGGCAGCCTCTGTCATCGCTACCTCTGAGAATGTATGCCCCAGATTCATGCCCAGTGAATTCGGACTGAATCTGTAACCTTTTGCTTTCGGCAGGTTGAAAATCTGTTGAAAAGAAGC
>CAYMSZ010000048.1:0-4812 GCA_964393285.1 uncultured Lachnospiraceae bacterium
GAAAGAAAAACCGGAGGATAGAAAAGCCAATGGAAACAAAGAAAAAAAGCAGATTGCTTCGATTTTTAGACTGGTCTATTTATATGGTGGCTGCTATGATTCTTGCCAATGTCATTCTGGCGTTTTTGGATGAAAAGGCGGCTGCCACCATGCTGCCGGTGACATTGCTCTCCATTTTGATTGCAGGTATCCTGCAATGGTACCAGAAGACCCATTTGTATCAGGATCTTTTGGACATTACCAGTGATACGGCCCAGGTGCAGCATCTGATTCTGCGGGGACTGCCTGTACCCTATGGTATGATGGATGAGGAAGGCAGAGTTTTGTGGGGAAATGACCGTCTGCAGCAGCTGTTTCATATGGAGAAGAATGGGGGAAGACCCTTATGGGAGATGGTGCCGGAAGTCAAGAAAAAAGAATTTCCTCTGTCGGAAGGATACTATCTGAAGCACATTCAGATGGAGGAGCATTACTATCGCCTGACAGTGGAAAACATTCCCGTAGATGAGGATCTGACAGCCGTTGACAGCCTGGGAATGCGCAATGAAAAAGGCGGTTTATATACCCTCTATCTTTATGATGAGACAGAGCAGATCCGCTATGAAAGGGAACGGGAAGATGAGAAGCCTGTGGTGGCTTTGATCTATCTGGACAACTATGATGAGGTCCTGGAAAGCATCGAGGAAGTGCGTCGTTCCCTTCTGATCGCCTTGATTGACCGTCGTATCAATCGTTATGTGACAAGATACGATGGCTTGATGAAGAAACTGGAAAAAGACAAGTACCTGGTGATCTTAAAGAAAAAATATCTCAACGCCATGAAAGAAGACCGGTTCTCTCTTCTGGAAGATGTGAAAAAGGTCAGCATCGGTAATGATATGTCGGTAACCGTCAGCATCGGTGTGGGTCTGGAAGGCAAGGGATATAATCAAAACTATGAATATGCCCGTGCAGCCATCGATATGGCTCTGGGTCGAGGCGGAGACCAGGCGGTGATTCGTGAGAAAGAAAACATCAGCTACTACGGTGGAAAGACCCGTACCCTGGAGAAAAATACCCGTGTAAAGGCTCGTGTAAAAGCCCATGCACTGCGAGAGCTCATTGAGAGCAGCGATAAGGTGCTGATCATGGGACACAGCATCGGCGATGTCGATGCCTTTGGCGCAGGGGTAGGTGTCCATCGGATCTGTATGACCCTGGGAAAACCCTCCTATATCGTTGCGGATACCATTTCCGCACAGATTCGCCCCATGCTGGAACGGATTCAGTCTCAGATGGAAGGAGAGGAACCCTTGTGGATTTCCTGCGAAAAAGCCATTAGCATGGTGGATTCCTCTACTCTGGTAGTGGTGGTAGATGTCAATCGTCCTTCCCACACAGAATGTCCCGGAATTCTAAACCGGGGAGCAGACATTGTGGTGCTGGATCATCACAGAGAGATGGCGGAGCAGATTGAAAATGCAGTGTTGGCTTATGTAGAGCCCTACGCTTCCTCCTCCTGCGAGCTGGTAGCTGAGGTATTGCAGTACATTGATGAGGATCTCCATCTGACCAGCGGAGAGGCAGATCTCATGTATGCCGGTATTGTGGTGGATACCAATAATTTTGTGAATAAGGCAGGTGTTCGTACCTTTGAGGCAGCAGCTTATCTGAGACGCAATGGCGCCGATGTTGTCCGGGTGCGCAAACTGCTCCGGGATAACATGGATGATTACAAGGCCAGGGCAGAGGCAGTCAGCAAGGCAGAGATTTTTGAAAAATCCTATGCCATCAGCCAGTGTAATGCAGAGGGGCTGGAGAGCCCTACTGTGGTAGGTGCCCAGGCAGCCAATGAGCTGTTGGACATCGTCGGGGTGAAGGCGTCCTTTGTTTTGACCATGTATCAGAATGTGGTATATGTCAGCGCTCGTTCCATTGACGAGGTGAATGTACAGGTTATTATGGAGAAATTCGGCGGCGGCGGTCATATGACCATTGCCGGGGCACAGATAAAGGATTGTTCCGTTGAGGAAGCAAAGAAGCGGATCAAGGAAACCGTCAGCAAGATGGTGCAGGAAGGAGAAATCTAAGATGAAGGTTGTATTATTAGAGGATGTAAAGAGTCTTGGAAAAAAGGGTCAGGTAGTAGAGGTGAAAGACGGCTATGCAAAAAATATGCTGCTGCCTCAGAAAAAGGGGGTAGAAGCCACAGCCAAAAATCTCAATGATCTGAAGCTGCAGAAAGCCAACGCAGATAAGAAAGCTGCAGAAGCCCTGGAAGAAGCCAAAGAGACTGCCGCAAAGCTGGAAGCCTTGACCGTAAGACTTGGGGTAAAGCTGGGCGCTAACGGGAAGTCCTTCGGCTCCGTTTCTACCAAGGAAATTGCAGAGGCACTGGAGAAGGAATCCGGTATGACCATTGACAAAAAGAAAATTGCAGCAGAAGGATCCATCAAGGATGCCGGTACCTATACGGTGACAGTGAAGCTCCATCCGGAGGTGACGGCAAAAGTAAAGGTTGTTGTAAGCGGACAGTAATAAGGGAGTATGTATCAGGAAACACCCCAGAAAAACATAACGGGAGTAAAACATGGATGATGAACAACTGATCAAACGAATCCTGCCCCATAGCGCGGAAGCAGAGCAGTCTGTCATAGGCTCCATGCTCATGGACAAAGAAGCAGTCATGGCAGCGTCGGAGATTCTGACAAAAGATGATTTTTATCAATATCAATACGGCGCTCTGTTTGAGGCAATGGTGGAATTGTATCAGGAGGGGAAGCCGGTAGATCTGGTAACGGTACAGAACCGTCTGCGGGAAATGGATGTGCCTCAGGAGGTCAGCAGTCTGGACTTTGTCCGTGAGCTGATTACGGCAGTTCCCACCTCTGCCAATGTCCGCCACTATGCCCAGATTGTCTACGAGAAATCCCTCCTTCGCAAGATTATCAAGCTAAATGAAGACATTGCCAACACCTGTTATGCCGGGAAAGAGAAGATGGAGGATATCCTTGAGTATACGGAGAAAGCCACCTTTGATTTGTTGAAACGGCGAAACACTGGAGATTTTGTGCCGGTAAAAAAGGTAGCTCTGGACACTTTGGATCGAATTGAGGCGGCAGCCAAATTAAAAAGCAGCGTTACCGGTATTCCTACCGGATTTACGGATCTGGACTATCGCCTGTCCGGTTTGCAGCGGTCAGACCTGATTCTGGTAGCAGCCCGTCCTTCCATGGGTAAGACTGCCTTTGTTTTGAATATAGCCCAGTATGCTTGCTTTAAAAAGAATTACACCGTAGCGATTTTCAGCTTGGAGATGAGTAAGGAACAGCTGATGAACCGTCTCTTTGCCATGGAATCCAGGGTCAATTCCCAGTCTCTGCGTACCGGTGATCTGACAGATCAGGAATGGAGTCAGCTGGTAGAAAGCGTAGGCATGATTGGCAATTCTAAGCTGATTCTGGATGATACGCCTGGTATCAGCATCGGAGAACTGCGGAGCAAATGCCGTAAATTTAAGTTGGAATATGGCCTGGATCTGGTTATGATTGACTATCTTCAGCTGATGAGCGGCTCCGGCAGCAGTAAGAATGACAGCCGCCAACAGGAGGTATCGGAAATTTCCCGTTCCTTGAAGGCACTGGCTCGTGAAATCGATGCCCCTGTGATTGCCCTGTCTCAGCTGTCCAGAGCCTGTGAATCCAGACCGGATCACCGGCCTATGCTGTCTGATTTGCGAGAATCCGGCGCCATTGAGCAGGATGCCGACGTGGTGATGTTCCTGTATCGGGATGATTATTATAACCATGATTCACCGGACAAAAATATTTCCGAAGTCATTGTAGCCAAGCAAAGAAACGGTCCCATCGGTACCGTAAATCTGGTATGGTTGCCGGATTATACGAAGTTCGTCAATATGAGCAAAGAAGAACAGGCCAAACGGAAAATAAATGACGAATAATCGAATTATGTGCGAATCAAGCCGCCAAAAGACAGAGACCTGCTGTTTTTATGGCGGTTTTTTTATGCTATACTTGCCCCAAGGGTGTACCAGTATGTCCTGCATAGCAGGACAAAAATAAGGAAAGGAGCAAGTGAGAGTGACCGGATATCTCATATCGGAGGCAGCCCGCCTGACAGGGGAGGAGGCCCATGTGTTACGATTCTGGGAGGAAGAGCTGGAGCTGGAAATACCAAGGAATAGCCAGGGACATCGCTGCTACACGGAAGAAAACATTCAGATGTTTCACCGGATCAAGAAAATGAAGGAGGCAGGTCTGCCTCTGAAAACAATCAAGGAAACCCTTACAACCTGGGACAATGGGGAGATGGAGAAAATGGATGCAGGAGACGGGAAGGCAGTTCTCAGTGAAAAGGAGGCGTTATCAGAATATCAGACAGAAAAACCTATCGCTCTGGCAGATGCCAAGCTGCAGGAATTTGAGAGTATTGTCTATGATATTGTCACAGAGGCCCTGCGAAATAATAATGAGAAGCTGGGGAAGGCAGTCAGCGATCGGGTTAACGATAAAGTGGTAAAAGAGTTGAATTATCTCATGCGGGAGAATGAGGAAAATATGGAGGAGCACTTCCGCAAATTGGATGAGGCACTGATTCGACGGGGCCGCAGCAAAAAGACACAGATGACAAGGCAGCTGTCCCGGGGACAAAAGGAGGCGGCGGCATCCCGGACAAACGGATTGCAGCTGGTATCCAGATCCAGAAAAAAAAGACGCCTTTTCTCCAAAAAGAGGAAAACAGCCGTCTATGAGATGCGTTAATAATAGAAAAGCGGCATTGACCAAAAAGGCAATGCCGCTTTTGCTAAGCCAT
>CAYMSZ010000048.1:4912-10069 GCA_964393285.1 uncultured Lachnospiraceae bacterium
GCAGTCAACGCGAT
This sequence comes from uncultured Lachnospiraceae bacterium, assembly GCA_964393285.1. Classification (GTDB taxonomy): domain Bacteria; phylum Bacillota; class Clostridia; order Lachnospirales; family Lachnospiraceae; genus RGIG7193. Next base: position 4,927 of record CAYMSZ010000048.1, read on the forward strand.
AGCACTCAGTCTGAATTATTCGGGCTGAGGAGCATCAACGGGACATACACCAGCGCAGCCACCGCAATCGATGCAAACATCGGGGTTGATCTCGTAATGAGCATCGCCCTCAGAGATTGCTTCAACGGGACACTGAGCAGCGCAAGCGCCACAGGAAATACAATTGTCATTGATCTTGTATGCCATAATGAATCCTCCTTATAGAAATATAATGTGGTGGTAGGTAAAATAAACCTGTGTTTATTTTAATATAAAGGATTCCGGAATTCAAGTATAAAATGTGATACAGAGTTAACAAAATGGTCGCACAAAATGGTCGCATCCCATTTTTACCACCGTCTTGCAAAAAAAAGGTATATATGATAGGATACAACTGTTAGTTATGAAGCATACTTGTAAAGATAGCATAGAAAGCCCATTGGATATTGGCAAAATATCAGGAGGAAATTGTATGACATTCACGAAAGAAATGTTGATCGGGGAGATGCTGGAGGAGGATCCGGCCATTGCAGAGATTCTTATGAGTGCAGGAATGCACTGCATTACCTGTGAGGGAGCCCAGATGGAAAGTCTGGAGGAAGCCTGCTTTGTTCATGGAATCAATTGCGATGCGTTGCTGGAGTACATCAACGGCTATGAGCAGGCAAAGGAGATCGTAGCATCCAATCCGGTACAGCCTGCAGGGAATGAGGAAGCTGCAGAATAGTAAGAGAAAGCATAAGATATCCCCCAAAGACTTTGGTTGCCCAAGGCCCTTTGGGGGATATTTTTATTATGATATCATTCCACACTCTTTAAGGATTCTACCATGTCGATCTTTTTCAGATTGAAATACATGAGTCCGTTGACGAAAATGGCAAAAAGGAAGGTAATCAGAACACTGTATACATAGCTGGCAGGATGAATGGTACGCCCAAACATCATGATATCTACCTCCAAAGTCAGCACCACGAAGCGGTGAAGAAATATGCCGAAAACCATGCCTAAAAGGACTCCGCAGATGGTTAGAAATACATTTTCCCGGTAGACATAGCTGGCAACCTCCATGGGATAGAACCCCAGCACCTTTAAGGTGGCCAATTCCCTGCGGCGTTCTGTTATGTTGATATTATTCAGATTATACAGCACAATGTAGGCCAGAAGACCGGCAGATACGATCAAAACCATGACAACCAGATTCAAAGATGTCATCATATCGGAAATGGTGGCATTCAGGTTGGAAATCAGGGTCACAGCTGTAATGGAATCCATGGCAAGGAGGGCACGGCTTAAGTCATCCTCAGAGGTAGGAGAATTTTCATCCTGATTGATATAGATGGTATTGTAAACCGGATCCGTGCCATAAAGCTGCTGATACAAGGCAGGAGTCATATACACATAATTGTACAGATAATTCTCTGCGATTCCGCTGACTGTCACAGTATATCGGGTGGTATCGCCGTCTAACAGAGAGAAGGTATCTCCCTGGGAAAGGCTCAGCATAGAGGCAAGCTTTTCTGTAATGATGACACTGTCATCATCCAGGGTATAGGCCTCTTTGCTGACCCGGTTCTTTAAAATCACAAATTCGTCCAGATACTCCAGAGAATCCGGCACGAAAAGGTGGGCGGATTTGGTGACACCGTTGGCCTCCACATCCATGGTCATTAACCGGACTTCCAGAATATTTTTGGTGCCGTCTATGGACAAAATTTCATCGGGAAGGGAATCCCGTTCCTCTTCTGTGGCGTTGTCATCAATGGTAGCATAGGCATCGTAGACCCAGATGGTTTTATATTGATGCTTGATAATGGACTGGATGGAATCCCGGAGACCAAAGCTTACCATTAACAGAGCCATGCAGCCGCCGATGCCGAAGATGGTCATAAAGAATCGCTTTTTATACCGGAACAAATTGCGGACAGTGGCTTTTGAAGTAAAGCCCAGCCGATCCCAGATAAAGGAAATCCGTTCCAGGAAAACCCGCTTGCCCTGTTTGGGGGCTGCCGGTCTCATAAGCTGTGCCGGGCCGGCTATCAGCTCCCGGTAGCAGGCACCGAAGGTAGCCAGGGTGGTACACAGGACGGCAATCAGGGTAGACAGGACACCAAAATACCAGTTCACAGGCGTCAATAAAACCGGCAGGTTCAGATACATCAGACCGTAGGCGGTCAGGATGACCTGAGGCAGAATATATTCTCCTGCCAGGACACCCATGACGCTTCCTATGAGGCTGGCACTAAGGGCATAGAGAAGGTATCTGGCAGTAATAGCACCTTTGCCGTAACCCAGAGCCTTCAGGGTACCGATTAAGGTACGCTGCTCCTCCACCATACGGGTCATGCTGGTCAGGCTGACCAAAGCAGCGACCAGGAAGAAGATCACAGGGAATACCTTGCCTACGGCGCCGATTCGTTCCGCATCCGAACGGTACTCTACATAGGCCTGAACACTGTCCCGATCCAGGACATACCATTGAGGATTTTCCAATAGGGATAAGGTTCGCTCATTTTCGGCAATTTCCTTCTCTGCATCCTCCAGCTGGCTGGTAGCATCGGCAATCTGGATGTCTGCTTCCGCTTTTTGCTTATAATATTCGGCCCAGCCGTCTGCCAGCTCCTGCTTCTTTTCTTCCAGAGTGGTTTCCGCTTCTTCTAACTGCTGTTTTGCTTCTGCCAGTTGTTTTTCGCCATCGGCGATTTCATCCTCCGCCAGAGAAATGGTGACAGCAGCCTTGACTAAATCTCTGCTTCCGGCTTCCAGCTGAGCCTTTCCATCCTTGACCTGGGCTTGTGCATCGGCAATCTGCTGGTTGGCATCCGCCAACTGAGCTTCTCCCTCTGCGATGGCGTTCTCCAGAGCCTGGGCAGTGGCTTCGGAGGATTCATAGAAGGCTACGATATAATAGGCCAGCATAAGATTGGCTACATCCTCTGCAGTAAGATTTAAAAGCTGATCTCTGGTGGCTTCGGAAATACTGCCGTTGTCATACAGTTCTTTTACATAGTCGCTCCAGGAGGAGAGAGAAACAGGAATGTCCTCTCTGTCCGGAATCCAGTCATCCAGATTGAATTGTCCATCGTCACTTCCGTCAGAATCGGTTTCAGAAGAGTCATTAGAAGGATGAGAGGAATCGTCGGATGAATTCATATCATCCAAAGCCTGATCTACAATCCGTTCCCCGTAACCAGCCAGCAGATCAAACTTGGTGATGCTGTCTCCTTCGTTATATTTATTTGTCACCAAAGGCTTTGCACTCTGGTAACGAGATTCATACTGACTCAGGCGTTCCTTGTAAGAGTCTAAATCCTCCCGATAGGAGGAAATCTGATTTTCTGCGATAGCATAGGAAATCTTTGCTTCCGTCAGCTGATCTTCCGCGTCAGCCAGCTTGGCAGCATTGGCTTCGTACTCCGCTTCCCCGGCTTCATATTCCGCCTGACCGTCAGCCAGAGTTTTCCGGGCAGCTGCCAGGGTTGCTTCATTGGTGGTGATTTCTACTTTGGCAGTGGCAATCTGATCGTAGCCGTCTGCCAACTGGGATTCTCCATCTTCCAGGGTAGCCAGAGCATCGTCCAGCTCCGTCTGGGCATCCTCCACATCCTGCCAGCCCTGAGCCACATCCGCCTTGGCTTCTGCCAATTGGGCATAGGGCTCGTCAGTGACCTGATGATACCGTTCCTCCAGACGATCTGCGGAGATGGCCTCGATGGCTTCCTGCACCCTATCTACAGTCTCATCGTAGCTGTCCGTCATACAGATGAGAGAGTCTGCCTGGTCAGTTGTAACAAAAATCTGGGAGTAAACATCGGTGAGAAAGGTCTCCGGCACCACTGCCACAAAACCTGTGGCACTGCCGGTACCGATGCTGGCAGAAGCCCGATCCCAGGACAGATACATGGGGGAGTAGCCAAAGCCTACGATGGTATAGGAAATAGAGGACAGAGAATCCGTCAAGGCATCTGCGCTGCCGGAACGGAGGGTAATCCTATCCCCTATGGCATAGTCGCCATGGAGAAGAAAAGAAGCATCCAGAAGGCACTCCTCCGTATTCTCAGGCAGACGGCCTTCTGTGATATAATATTGATTGATATTTCCGGTGAGGGACTGGACAGTAGCCACCAGGGAGGCTGTCTCCGTATCCAGAAAAGCATCTACGCTGTAGATTCCTACAGCCTCAGTCACCCCCTCCACCTGACGGATGGCCTCCAGATCCGTATCCGTCAGTCCCAGGGTACTGATGATCCGGATATCCATAAAATTCTGTTCATCATAGTAAGTATCGGCAGAAAGGCGCATGTCCGGCTCCGAAGAACGGACGCCGGAAAAAAACGCCACACCCAAAGCTACGATAAACAGGATGGATAAGTAGCGGGGAAGGGTGCGCCGGATTTCTACGAAAAAATCTTTCCAAAGCATTCGTGTCATAGCATCACCATTCTATCATTTCTACAGGGGTTGGCGTGTCGTTGAGTGTGATTCGGTTCACCTGGCCGTTTTTAATCTCAATGACCCGATCGGCCATAGGTGCAATGGCAGAGTTGTGAGTAATTACAATAACGGTCATGGCCTTTTCGCGGCAGGTATCCTGCAATAATTTCAGGATCGCTTTTCCCGTCTGGTAGTCCAGGGCACCGGTAGGCTCATCACATAGCAGGATTTTCGGATTTTTCGCCAAAGCTCTGGCAATAGAGACACGCTGCTGCTCTCCGCCGGATAGCTGAGCCGGAAAATTATCGGTACGGTCACCCAGACCTACCTCATTTAGTACGGTTCTGGCATCCAGATGATCCTTACAGATTTCCAGAGCCAGCTCTACGTTTTCCAGGGCAGTCAGATTTGGTACCAGATTGTAAAACTGAAAGACAAATCCGATATCCTCCCGCCGGTACCGGGTCAGCTGCCGCTCTTTAAAAGCTGTGATATCCGTGCCGTCTACGGTAATAATACCGGAGGTAGCCTGATCCATACCGCCCAGAATATTTAAAACCGTGGTTTTACCAGCACCGCTGGGACCCACGATGACAACAAACTCACCCTTCTCAATGGAAAAATCAATGCCATCCACGGCGTGAATGCTCACTTCTCCCATCTGATAGGTCTTTGTTACATTTTTACATGAGACAAAGGCACTCATTTGATACCTCCCGGATTCTTTCTTGGG
>CAYMSZ010000049.1:0-10013 GCA_964393285.1 uncultured Lachnospiraceae bacterium
GGATCATCGTGTCCCAGAATGTCCAGCTTCAACAGGTTGTGGTCGATGGAGTGATAATCAAAGTGGGTGGTAACGGTATCTGTGGTCATATCATTGGCCGGATGCTGAACCGGCGTAAAGGAATGGATCTCCTCTCCCAGGGGCAATACGATGATACCTCCGGGATGCTGACCTGTGGTTCGGCGAACTCCTACACAGCCCTGGGTGATCCGGTTGATTTCACATTTTCTCTTCCGCTGTCCCCGCTCCTCATAATAGTTCTTTACATAGCCGTAAGCGGTTTTATCTGCCAGGGTACCGATGGTTCCGGCCCGGAAGGTCTGCCCGGCGCCGAAAATAACCTCCGTATATTTGTGGGCCTTGGGCTGATATTCACCGGAGAAGTTTAAGTCGATATCCGGCTCCTTATTTCCCTTAAAGCCCAGGAAGGTCTCAAAGGGAATATCAAAACCATCTTTCTGCAGAGGACTGCCGCAGACGGGGCACACCCGATCCGGCATATCACAGCCTGCCATTCCGGCAAATTTCTTCACCTCATCAGAGGTAAAGTCACTGTAGTGACATTTTTTACAATAATAATGAGGAGATAAGGGATTCACCTCTGTGATTCCTGACATCGTAGCCACAAAGGAAGAGCCTACGGAACCTCTTGAGCCTACCAGATATCCATCTTCGTTAGACTTCCATACCAGCTTTTGGGCGATGATGTACATAACGGCGAAGCCGTTGCTGATAATGGAGTGAAGTTCTCTCTCCAATCGTTCCGATACGATCTCCGGCAGATTCTCTCCGTAGATCTCATGGGCTCTGTTATAGCAGATTTCCCGGAGGGTCACATCGGAATTGGGAATCACAGGGGGACATTTATCCGGCCGCACCGGAGAAATTTTTTCGCACATATTGGCAATGCGGTTGGTATTTTCTACTACCACCTCATAGGCTTTCTCACTGCCCAGGTAGTCGAATTCCCGAAGCATCTCCTCTGTGGTCCGATAGTAGAGAGGCGCCTGATTGTCCGTATCCTTAAAGCCCTTGCCTGCCATAATGATCTGTCGGTAAATTCCATCCTCGGGATTCAGGAAATGGACATCTCCTGTAGCCACCACAGGCTTTTTAAACTGCTCTCCCAGGGTGACGATCTTCCGATTGTAATCCATGAGATCTTCCATGGTTTTGGCACTGCTCTTAGGATCCCGCAGCATAAATTCATTGTTGCCCAGAGGCTGGATCTCCAGGTAATCGTAAAATTTTACGATTTTCGCCAGATCCTCATCGGAGGCTCCGTCTACAATGGCGCGGAACAATTCTCCTGCCTCACAGGCGGAACCGATAATCAGTCCCTCTCTGTACTTTGCCAGCTGGGATTTGGGAATACGAGGCTGGTTTTTGGCAAAATACCGGACATGGGACATGGACACCAGCCGATACAGGTTGGTCCGGCCTGTGTCATTTTTGGCCAGAATGATGATGTGGTAGCTTTTCAGCTTTCTCAATGTCTCATCACTCATACTGCTTAGCTGGTTCACTGCCTCCAGGTCGTGGATATTCTGAGCTTCCAGTCTGCGGCAGAATTCCAGAAAAATCTCTGCCGTAGTTCCTGCATCATCTACGGCTCTGTGATGATGTTCCAGGGAAATCTTTAATTCCTTTGCTACGGTATCCAGCTTAAACCGGGACAGATGGGGCAGCAAAACCCGGGACAGACCTACGGTGTCCACATAGGTAGGCTGAAATTCATAACCGTATTCTTTTGCATTGTGCTCCATAAAGCCCATATCAAAAGAGGCGTTATGGGCTACCATGACAGCCCCCTGACAGAATGCAAGGAAGGAAGGCAGCACCTCCTGTATGGTAGGACTGTCCATCACCATAGCATCATTGATGCTGGTCAGACGCTCGATTTCAAAGGGAATGGGCTCCTCCGGGTTCACAAAGGTAGAGAAACGGTCCACGATTTCTCCATTTAACACCTTTACGGCACCAATCTCAATGACATGGTTTTTTATGGCGCTTAATCCTGTGGTTTCTATATCAAATACCACATAGACCTGATCTCTCAAAGTCTGACCGCCGCTTCTGGTAACGATCTCCTGCAGGTCATTGATCAGATACCCTTCTACCCCGTAGATGATTTTAAAATCTTCACTGGGGTCCACTGCATGGTTGGCGTCAGGGAAGGCCTGGACACAGCCATGATCTGTAATGGCCAGGGCAGTGTGTCCATACTTTTTTGCCTGACTGATAATGTCCTTTACATCAGAAACGGCATCCATGTCGCTCATTTTGGTATGGCAATGAAGCTCCACTCGTTTCATCGCCGCCTGATCTTTTCTGGGGTCTTCCTGAATCTCTCCCTTTCGAATGCCGCTGACAGAAGAAAGGGTCAGCTCCCCGTCAAATTTATCAATATTGGTAACGCCCTTAATCTTTAAGAACGCTCCCTGTTTTACCACCTCTCTGGTCTCGTCGATCCATTCTGTGCGGACAAACATTTTTACGGTAATGGTGTCAGTAAAATCGGTTACATCAAAAATAACCATATAATTACCGCTTTTCAGCTCCCGCTCTTCCAGGGTGATTACCTTGCCATTGATCACCACCTCTCCCATCTCACCGATAATGGTATGGAGGGGCGTGGCTTCCTCATCAAAATCTCTTCCCCACAACAGATCCGGATTATTGGGCTTGCGACGGAAAAATTCTTTTTTATCGCCGTTCTTTCCCTTGTCCCAGGCAGTCTTCTGTCCGGGTTTACCTCCGGCCGTCCTTTCCCAGGAAGCTCCGGATGAGAAGGTCTTTTTGCTTGTATCTCCGGGAACAGCTCCCTTCTTTCCTCTTTCCTGGTGATCTCCTGTCCCTGCCTCCGGGACAGGGGTCTCTTTGGCCTCTGCCTCATGGGAAGCGCGGCTGACAATCATTCTTGCCATTTCATCCATCATCCGGTCGCCATCTTCCCAGTCTTCTCTGTGATGAAGCTCCTGATGATTCAGACGAACCTCAATGGCAAACCCGCAACGGTCATTGAATACCTTCTCCAGATATTCCTTCAGTTCCCCCTCTTTGCTTCTGGTAACAATATTGTCCTCCAGTTCAATGGTGAGTATATTTTCCTGGGAAAATTCCAACTGGGAATCCCGCAAAATATTGCTGAGAACCAGACTGTAGCTTCTCAGTTCCAAAAGGATACTGTCCTCATAGGCATTCCAAAGCTTTTCCGGTGTATACTGACCGGACAGGTGAAATTTTTCTATGATCTTCACCGTCATGCCATAGTCCGGAAAAAGCTGTCTGCAAATCTGACCTTCCAGATTGAAAATATTCTTTTTGGAAATCAATCTGGGGCTGACCAGATAAATCCTAAGAGTTTTGCGATCCGGTGATACCTTAATCTTATCAATGGAGGTAAGCTCCAACAGGCTTTTTAATTCCTCTGATACCTCCAGCCCCGGAATCGCTTCAAAAAAAGGCTTGCTCAATATGTTACCCTTCTTTCAATCATATCTCGGAAGGCTCTTACGCCATCCAGTTGTCCAATTCCTCTTTTAACGCAGTCAGTAGCTCTGTCTCCGGCATTCTTCTGATAATCTGACCTTTCTTAAACAGCAGTCCCTCTCCATGACCTCCTGCCACGCCCAGGTCTGCCTCTCTGGCTTCTCCGGGGCCGTTGACAGCGCAACCCATAACTGCCACTTTCAGATTCAGATGGGGATAAGAAGCCACCAGCCGGTCTACCTGCTCCGCCAGACCGATGAGATCAATCTGTGTTCTGCCGCAGGTGGGACAGGATACGGTTTCAATCCCGCCGGATCGGAGTCCCAGGGCTGTGAGAATCTTCTTTGCCACACGAACTTCCTCCACAGGATCTCCCGTCAGAGAAACGCGGATGGTATCGCCGATTCCCTGATAGAGAATCACACCCAGACCTACGCTGGATTTAATAGCGCCGTTTAAAACGGTACCTGCCTCTGTGATTCCTACATGGAGAGGGCAATCCGTCTCTTTGGCTATAAGCTCATGGGCCTTGATGCACATGGGTACATTAGAGGATTTGATGCTGATGACAATGTCCTTTAATCCGTATTTTTCTACCATGCGGACTTTATCCAGGGCACTTTCCACCAGTCCCTCTGCTGTGACACCACCGTACTTTGCCACCAGCTCCCTCTCCAGAGAGCCGCTGTTCACGCCCACACGAATGGGCACATGATAGGCCAGTGCTTTTTCTACCACTGCCTGAATTTTTTCTTCTCCGCCAATGTTGCCGGGATTGATGCGAATCTTATCGGCACCGTTTTCCATAGCGGCAATGGCCAGCCGATAATCAAAATGAATATCTGCCACCAGCGGAATGGTAATCTGTTTTTTAATCTCTGCCAATGCTTTGGCTGCCTCCATGGTTGGAATGGCACAGCGAACGATCTGGCAGCCTGCCTCCGTCAATCTCTGAATCTGGTCTACGGTAGCAGCCACATCCTCTGTTTTGGTATTGGTCATGGACTGGATGGCAATGGGAGCACCCCCGCCTACCGGCACATTTCCTATCATCACTTGTCTTGTATGCTCGCGGTACATCTTCAATCTTCTCCTCCGTATTCGAATCTATGGTCACCTGACTATTACCTGATTATTAAAAGAAAATTTTGATTACATCATTAAACAGCAATACTACCATTAACGCCATCAAAAGTGCCAGACCGATGGCGTGAACCATCCCTTCCTTTTTCTGATCCAGGGGTTTGCCTCGCAGGATCTCAATAAGGATGAACAGACCTCTGCCTCCGTCAAGAGCCGGTATGGGCAAAAGGTTTACCACTCCCAGGTTGGCGCTTAGGAGAATGCAGAAATTTGCCAGCTCTAAAAATACGGTATAGGTTCCGTATTCTTTGGTCTCATCTACAATGGTGTCCATGGCATCTACAATGCCAACTGCACCTGACATATCGCTGACTTTGGCCTGACCGGTAAACAGCATTTTCAATGACAGCAGCGTATAATTGATCCAATATCTGACCTCATACGCACTGTAGCGAATGGTATCCCACACTCCGGTTCGTTCCCGCAGCATACTGTACTGGATTCCGATCATGTAAGACCCGTATTCCTCAGAATAAGCAGGGTCTATGGATATGGTTTCTTTCTGTCCGTCTCTTAAATAGGTAACTTCCAGATGCTCCCCATTGTGGAATGAGAGATACAGCTCCATATCTCTGGCTATGACGATCTTTTTCTGATTGATTTTCACAATCACATCGCCTGCTTCCAGTCCGGCTTCTTTTGCAGGCATGCCATCTACCACAGCCGTAACTCTGGCCCGATCAATTCCCACATTGCCGATAACGATCAGTGCCAGGATCCAGGCCAGGATAAAATTCGCTACCGGTCCGGCTAAAATGACGGCCAGTCTGGCCCAGGGGCTTTTGGCATTAAAGGAATCAGCAGGTCTGTCCGCCCCATCCTCCTCCAGTTCTCCTACCATCTGGCAGAATCCGCCAAAGGGAATCAGCTTAATGGAATACCGGGTCTTTTTCGTGTCATAATGAAGCAGGGTAGGTCCCATACCGATGGCAAATTCTGTGACGCCGATGCCACAGGCCTTGGCCATGGAGAAGTGACCCAACTCATGAAAGAAAACAAGTAAACTAAATACAATGATTGCAATTACAATACTCAAAGGTTACCACCTGCTTTCAATGTAAGAATATGTCTCCTGTTCCACCTCCAGAATTTCTTCCAGAGAAGGATGAGCTGTCATCTGATGATGTGCCATGGCATCCTCAATGATATCCGTAATCTGCAAATAGGAAATCTGCCGATTCAGGAACCGGCTTACAGCCCATTCATTGGCGGCATTGAATACCGTAGGCAGGGAGCCTCCGGCTCTTCCGGCTTCATAAGCCAGTCTCAGACCAGGGAAATTTTCCATATCCGGTTTGGAAAAATGGATCTCATGAAGCTTGCTAAAATCCAATCGGCCGCAATCAAAAGCCAGGCGATTGGGATAATGGAGGGCATACTCAATGGGCACCCGCATATCCGGTACTCCTAATTGTGCCATAACGGCGCCGTCCTGAAATTCTACCATGGAATGAATCACGCTCTCCGGCTGTACCACCACTTCAATCTGATCAAAGGATACCCCAAAAAGCCATTTGGCCTCGATGACTTCCAGTCCCTTGTTTACCATGGTGGAAGAATCTATGGTAATCTTGCTTCCCATGGCCCAGTTGGGATGACGCAACGCCTGCTCCACTGTAATATCCTTCATCTGCTCCCTGGTCATGCCGCGGAAGGGACCGCCGCTGGCCGTCAGCAAAATCCGCTGAATGGGATTGTGTTGTTCTCCGTTCAGGCACTGAAAGATGGCGCTGTGTTCACTGTCTACCGGCAGAATCGAGACTCCTTTTTCCTTTGCCAGAGGCATAATGAGATGGCCTCCCGTAACCAGGGTCTCCTTGTTGGCCAGGGCGATGGTCTTACCTGCCTCCATAGCAGCTATGGTAGGTCGAAGGCCGATCATGCCCACTACGGCTGTCACAATTACCTCTGCTTCCTCCATGACAGCAATCTGAATCAAGCCCTCCATTCCCGATACCACCTTTGCTTCGGTATCAGCAATACGAATCCGCAGCTCTTCTGCCTTTTCCTCACTCCACATGCAGACCAGCTTCGGAGAAAATTCTCTCACCTGCTCTTCCATGCGTTCCACATTGTTTCCCGCAGCCAGGCCCACAACCTGAAAGTTTTCTGACGCGCGAACCACATCCAGTGTCTGTCTGCCTATGGATCCGGTAGACCCTAAAATTGCAATTTTTTTGCTCATTCTAATTTTCTCAACCTTATCCTTACTCAATGATGTGAGACAAGGGACAAATGGACACGAAAAAATCGATGGCCTCATGTCATTTGTCGCTTAACTCATGAAATATTTGTTTACAGCAACCACTGCAACAGCGCAATCACTGCGTAAATGGCCGGTGCCACAAAAATCACACTGTCAAAACGATCTAAGATTCCTCCGTGTCCGGGAATCAGCTTGCCATAATCTTTAATGTCATAATTTCGTTTGATGGCAGAGGCTGCCAGGTCTCCGATCATAGAACCGATGCCTCCTGCCAGACAGATCAGTCCGCAGGAAAGAGCCGGTGACCAGGTGCCAAAGGACAGTCCTGCATGTTCTCCTACCAGCAGGCCAAACAATACCCCCAAAAGGGTGGTGCCTAAAAGTCCTCCTACCGCTCCCTCTATGGTCTTTTTCGGGCTCAAAAGAGGCGTCATCTTATGTTTTCCCAACAGCATACCCACAGCATAGGCACAGGTATCGCAGCCCCAGGAGCTAAAAAAGATCAAAAGAACAGCCAGACCATTTCCGATGTTGCGGATTCTCACAATGTAAGAAAGCATAACTGCCACATAAAATATGCCAAAGAAAGGGGTGGCAATCTGCCGGAAGTGATACTTTGGATAGCACAATACATAGATTGCCAAAAGCACTGTCATACAGCCTGTGGCAAAGAGCATACTCTCCCATTCCGGTTTCACATATAACACCACATAATATAAAACAGCTGCCAGATAGGCGGCGACACCGGGAAGATTTTTCTCCACTCCCTCAATCCGGTTTAGTTCATACAGTCCAACGAGAGACACCAGGCAGATTCCCAGGCTGGTCACCACTCCACCTGGCCATAAAATCAAAAATGCTGCAAGGACAATCCCCACACTACTTTTTAAGCGAGTCCAGAACATGGCTTCTCCCTTCGTTTATTTGGCTCCTCCAAATCGACGGTCTCTACTATTATACGCCTCGATTGCTTTCACCAATTCTTCTTTTGTAAAATCCGGCCATAAAACATCGGTAAAATAGAACTCTGAGTAGGCCAGCTGCCACATGAGGAAATTGGATAATCTCTCCTCTCCGCTGGTGCGAATCAGCAAATCCGGATCCGGCATTCCTGCTGTATCCAGATAGGAAGAAATCATCTCCTCAGATACCTCCTCCGGATTCACCTTTCCTTCCTTGCAGTCCTGCATCATACGAGTCATACCACGACGGATCTCATCTCTGCTGCCATAATTGACAGCAATCACAAAGGTCAGACCTGTATTATTTCTGGTGGTATCCTCCAAAGCCTGAATCCCCTCTACGATATCCGGAGCAAAACGGTTTCTCTCACCGATCATTTTTACCCGGACATTATTTTCATTGGCTATCTTTAATAAGCGCTTGGTGTAATAGCGAAACAGCTGCATCAGAGCGTCCACCTCATCCTCCGAGCGCTTCCAGTTTTCCGTGGAAAAGGCATAGACCGTCAGATAACGAATCCCTAATCTGGCTGCGTCCTCTACCGTCTGCTCTACTACCTTGCATCCCTCTACATGACCCATCTTTCTGGGCAGGCCTCTCATTTTGGCCCATCTGCCGTTGCCATCCATAATGATCGCTACATGGGCAGGTATTCTCATTTCTTCCATATTGTTGTCCTTTATTTATGTTGGATATTATCTTGCCGTTGGAGTCAAAAGATATTTTGCCCCCAACATCATGATGAAGGGGCAGGTATGTTATCCTGCCCCTTGTACATTCTGTCAGGCGTATCGGCCCGGATTCCTACAGATGACCGATCCCATACCACATAAGCTTCATGATCAGATGGTCATGATTTCCTTGGTCTTTGTTTCTACTTCCTGATCTACTTTTTCGATATACTTGTCCGTCAGCTTCTGTATCTGCTCCTCGGCATCCTTCTGATCGTCCTCGGTAATCTCATTGGCCTTACCCATCTTCTTGAAGGTGTCATTGGCATCTCTGCGGATATTGCGGATGGCTACCTTGGCAGCCTCGCCTTTCTTTTTCACTTCCTTGGACAGCTCCTTACGACGCTCCTCTGTCAACTCCGGGAACACCAGACGGATCACTCTGCCGTCATCAGTCGGGTTAATTCCGATATCAGACATATTGATGGCCTTCTCAATCTCCTTGATCAGGCTCTTTTCCCAGGGCTGAATCTGCAGCAGTCTGGGTTCCGGTACAGATACATTGGCCACCTGCTGAATGCTGCTGGGGGTGCCATAATAATCCACACGAATTCTGTCTAATACCTTGGCATTGGCACGACCTGCCCGAACGGTAGCGAGTTCCTCACGCAGAGCGTTCAGGGACTTCTCCATTTTCTCTTCAACCATTAAAATCTTCTCTTCCACTCTTGATTCCTCCCTCTATACGGTCACTGTGGTGCCGTTTATTTTTCCTCGAATGGCATTGGCAATACCATTTTCCTCATTGAGACTGAACACTGCCATGGGCATATGATTTTCCATGCACATAATGGATGCCGTCAGATCGATGACAGCCAGCTTCTTGGCAATCACTTCCTCAATGGATACCGTATCATACTTCTTAGCATCGGGGTTGACGCGGGGATCGCTGTCATAAACACCATCAATGGCCTTGGCCAGCAAAATCTCATCAGCCTCCATCTCAATGGCTCGCAGAGCCACGCCGGTATCTGTGGAGAAGTAAGGATGACCTGTGCCGCCGGCAAAGAAAATCACCTCTCCCTGATCCCAGGCTGCATCTGCCTGATCCTTAGAGAACAACTCTGTCATGGCTCCGCAGACGAAGGGGGTAAACACTCTGGTCTTCATTCCCTCTGTACGGAATACCTCCGATACATATATGGCATTCATCACAGTAGCCAGCATTCCGATCTGATCGGACTTGGTTCTCTGAATCTCATCGCCGGTGCGTCCTCTCCAGAAGTTTCCACCGCCAATGACAACGCCGACCCGGACACCCTCAGCTACTGCATCCTTCACCTGACCTGCCACCATGCGGACAGTATCCAAATCGAAGCCGGTATGCTTTTCTCCTGCCAGGGCTTCGCCACTTAATTTTAACAATACTTTTCTGTATTTTTCCATGTTGTCATTCCTCATTTCGTGCAGTTTGCACCTTCATGATAGCACAGCCCGAACCGATTGTAAACCAAAAGTGTGGAGGCTTATCCTATAAT
>CAYMSZ010000050.1:0-2954 GCA_964393285.1 uncultured Lachnospiraceae bacterium
GGGGGAGGAAAATTACATATGAAATTCACCAGGAAACAAACTGCTGCCTTTGGCATCGGCGCCGTAGGCAAGGACATGGTATACGCGCTATCTGCATCCTATGTCATGTATTTTTACCAGGATATTCTGGGCCTGTCTGCCACTTTTGTGGGACTGATCCTCATGGTTGCCAGAATCTTTGACGCCTTGAACGATCCCTTTATGGGCATTCTGGTAGCAAAAACCAAGAGCAAATGGGGCAGATTCCGTCCCTGGCTCTTCTCGGGCACCGTCTTAAATGCCATTGTTTTATATGCCCTGTATGCCACGCCGAATCTGGCAGGCACCGGTCTTATGGTCTATTTTGCCGTAATTTACATTCTGTGGGGTGTAACCTACACCATGATGGACATTCCGTACTGGTCCATGATCCCGGCAGTCACAGACACTCCGGCAGATCGTGAGAGTTTGTCTGTGGTAGGTCGTACCTGTGCCGGTGTAGGCTCTGCTATCATTCAGGTAGGGACACTGATATCCGTAGGATTTTTAGGAAACGGCAGCGAGCGAGCTGGCTTTGCCCGGGTTGCTCTCATTGTTTCTGTAATTTTTATCATCACAGAGGTCATCTGCTGTGCTTTCGTAAAGGAACGGCAGGATGCCAATATGGAGACTACCTCTGTAGGGGAGATGTTCCGTTCTCTCTTCCATAATGACCAGGCTATGGTAACGGTGTTAGCCATTCTTCTCATCAACTGTTCTCTGTACCTGACCTCCAACCTGATTATCTATTTCTTCAAATATGATATGGGTGGTACCGGCTGGAAGGGCAATTACACCCTGTTTACTACAGTGGGAGGCGCTTTCCAGATCCTGGGCATGATGATTCTCTACCCGGCTCTGCGCAAAAAGCACAGCAATACGGCTCTGTTCCGTATCGCTCTGGGAATGGCAATATGCGGCTATATCCTGATTCTGCTTCTTTGTCTCACAGGTCTGGGGGGCAATCTCCCTCTTCTGTGCGTCTGCGGCGTTCTGGTATTTTCCGCCAATGGAATTTTGTCTGTGCTGACGACCGTATTTTTATCCAATTCTGCAGATTACGGGGAGCTAAAGACCGGCAGACGGGAGGAAAGCGTCATCTTCTCTATGCAGACCTTTGTGGTAAAAGCTGCCTCCGGCATAGCCGTATTTCTCACCGGCATCGGTCTGGATCTCATCGGTCTGGTGGGAAATACCGATGAGACAGGGCCCATTGCCGTACAGAGTGCTTCCACCATTCTGGGGCTGCGGCTGCTTATGACGATCTTGCCTATCATCGGCTTGCTTACGGCTCTTGTCTTCTTCCAGCGCAAGTTCTTATTAACGGATCAAAAGGTAGAAGAGATGGCCAATACATTACAGGAAAAGAGGAATGCAACGTGATTTTACATTGGAAGATAGAAGTAACACCAGATGATAACCAGCAGACTCCCCCTCCCACCAATATCCCGGGTGGGGTCTCTGTTCCGGTATCTCCTCATCAGGAGGGAGAGATCGACTGGAAGCGAGGTGCCATTCATGTGGCGAAAAAATTGCCCCAGGGTATCATCCAATCTGTACAGGCTTCGGTAGCTGTCCCGGTAGACCCGGAGGAAAAAATCTTTATGAACGGCTATCAGACCTGGACCTACTGCCCGGAATATTCCCTGACAGATTCCATCCGGGGGCTGGATGATCTTCCTAAATTTCTGGTGCGGAAGTATCATTTGAATCGGTACGGCGATTATCATTTTGTAGAGTATCCCAATCAGCCGGGAATCACTCACGGATTTTCCTATTGCTATTTCCGCAAGGGAGATCATTATCGTCTCTTTGCCTCTCTGGATGAGAAGCCGGGATACACCATGTTCTGGTACAATGCCAATACTCAGGTTCTCTCTCTGTCCAGAGATTGCCGGGGTGTAAGGTGGACTCATTTTAATATTCTTTTCCACGCCTTTGACCTGTTCTATGCAGAAGGCACAGAGGATGAGGTCTTCGATGCCTGGTTCAAAATGCTGCGGATCAAGCTGCGGACCAAAGAATCTCTGACCGGCTATTCCAGCTGGTATAATCGGTATGAAAAGATCAACGAGGCAAGCATTCGCAAGGATCTGGCCGGCTGTCAGGGATTGCTGCAGCCTGGGGATCTGTTTCAGATTGACGATGGCTGGGAGACTGCCGTAGGCGACTGGCTGAAGCCGAACTCTCATAAATTTCGAAATGGCATGAAGCCTCTGGTAGATGAGATTCATGCTGCCGGTTTTCGTGCCGGGCTGTGGCTGGCACCTTTTGTCTGCCAGAAGAGCTCCCGTATCTATAAAGAACATCGGGAGTGGCTTCTCATGGTAGACGATGCCCCCTTTAGCTGCGGCAGCAACTGGGGCGGCTTCTATTCTCTGGATATTGATGTGCCTGAGGTACAGGCATATCTGAGGCAGGTCTTTGACCTGGTTTTAAACAAATGGGGCTTTGACCTGGTGAAGCTGGACTTTTTGTACGGTGCTGCACCTTTTGGTACAGAGGAGGAAAGCCGGGCCGGGCGTATGGTCCGAGGTATGAAGTTTTTGCGGGAGATCTGCGGGGATAAGCTGATTCTGGGCTGTGGTGTCCCTGTCATGCCCGCCTTTGGTTATGTGGATTATTGTCGTGTCAGCTGTGATGTAGGTCTGGACTGGAATGGGTCTGCTATGATGCAGAAGACCCACAGAGAGCGGGTTTCGACCAAGCAGGCTATTGAAAACAGTATTTTCCGGCGACAGTTAAACGGCAGAGCCTACTTAAGCGATCCGGATGTGTTTTTCCTGCGGGATAAGAATATTAAGCTGACAAAAGAGCAAAAGGATGTACTGGCTGGTGTGAACGCTCTTATGGGCAGTGTCCTGTTGACCTCGGATGATCCGTCAGAGTATACAGAGAGTCAGAAAAATGCTTATCAGGAATTGCTGCATCTGCGG
>CAYMSZ010000050.1:3054-5920 GCA_964393285.1 uncultured Lachnospiraceae bacterium
ATAGGTGTACAATAGGTCATATTAAGTTTAAGAAAGGACAGGAACATGTTAAACGATTTTACCTTTGATACGATTGCCTATGTCCGTCCGGACTATGAGCAGATGAAAAAAGTGTGGGAAGAGGCTGCCGAGTCGATCCGAACAGCAAAGAGCTATGAGGATGTGAAGGCTGTCATGCAGAAGGAAGAGGAAACATCAACCCATCTGATGACCATGTCCTACATCTGCTACATCCGCAACACACTGGATACCACAGATGCGTTCTACGAACAGGAGTTAGCGTATAATCAGAACACCTATCCTACCATTATGGAAGCCGGTATTGCTTACCAGAAGGCACTTTTGGAGAGCCCTTTTGCCAAAGACCTGGAAGCAGAGTACGGGAAGGAGCTTTTGGTGTCTGCACAGCGTTCTGTGGATAGCTTTAACCCCAAGCTGGTTCCCTTTATGCAAAAGGAATCTGCTTTGACCACTCGCTATCAGAAGTTAATGGCCACTGCACAGATTCCTTTTCAAGGAAAGGTTTACAACCTGTATGGAATCCAGAAATTCTTTGAGCATCCGGACCGCAATGTAAGAAAAGCAGCTTTTGCCGCTTATTCCGGATTCTACCATGAAAACGAACCGGAGATGGAGGAAATATTTGACCAGCTGGTACGGGTTCGTAATGAAATGGGACAGGCACTGGGTTACGAGAATTTCATTCCTTTGGGCTATCAGCAGCAGGGCCGAAGCGATTATGGGCAGAAAGAGGTGGAAGCATTCCGTGAGCAGGTACGGGAAGAAATCGTTCCCCTGTGTGAAAAGCTCTATCTGGCTCAGGCCAAGCGAATCGGTGTCCAGGAGATTAAGGCTTTTGACGAGAAGTTTATATTCCCGGATGGAAATGCAGAACCGGCAGGTGACGATGACTATATGATCGAGCAGGCTCGCATTATGTACCATGACATGAGTCCGGAAACCGGTGAATTTATTGACTTTATGATTGACCACAAGCTGATGGACCTGAAGAACAAGGCAAATAAGGCATCCACCGGCTACATGATGAGTCTGCCGGAGTATAAGGCTCCCTATGTATTCTCCTGCTTTAACCATACCATCTTTGATATGCAGGTTTTAAGCCATGAGTTGGGACATGCTTTTGCCGGCTATCAGGCCATGCGGCACCAGCCCATCACTGCTTATTATAGTGAGTCCACAGATATCGCAGAGATTCATTCCATGTCCATGGAACAGTTTGCGTACCCTTATGCGGAGCAATTTTTCGGAAAGGATGCCGATAAATTCCGTTTTGCACATTTACAGGAAGCCATCACCTTCGTTCCTTTTGGCGTAGCAGTAGATGAGTTCCAGCATATCATGTATGCCAATCCCGATCTGACTCCCAAGGAGCGTACCTATGAGTGGCACAAGCTGGAAGAAAAATATATGCCTTGGCGGAAATATGAGGATGATGAGTTCATGGATCGGGGCGGTTACTGGTACCATAAGCTTCACATTTTCCTCTATCCTTTCTATTACATCAACTATACGCTGACCACCATGGGTGCCATGGAATTTAAGAAGCGCTATGAGGAAGATCGTGACACTGCATGGAAAGATTATCTTAATCTCTGCAACGCCGGCGGCAGCAAGAGCTATCTGGAACTTTTGAAGGTAGCAAACCTTTCCGTTCCTTTTGAAAAGGGAAGCGTAAAGAAGGCAATTTCTTATGCAAAGGAAATTCTGTTGAATGCTATTGCAAATGAATAAAATGGTCTCATAGCATTTGTCGCTTAACTGACCATAAAAGAAGGGCTCCGGGAATGATCCCACAAAACACCAGTATTTGCTGGAAGGGTTTTGTTAGAATCATTCTCGGAGCCTTTATCATAATATTGGGTCAAAAAGGTATTTAATAACTATCTCCGGAGCTTTCGCCGTCTCCCTGGAAGCCTCCTGCGGGCATGTTGCCACCAGGCATATTGCCGACATCTCCGGCTCCACCTGACGGAATTTCTCCTGAGGAATCACCGGTCGGCATCTCTCCGGTAGGCATATTGCCACCCTGACCATCTCCTGAGAAGTCGCCACCAGGCATATTTCCGGTAGGCATATCACCACCCTGACTGTTTCCTGAAAAGTCTCCACCAGGCATATTTCCACCTGGCATCTGTCCGGAGAACATATCTCCACCCGGCATACTTTCACCGTCTCCGGGAATTTCATCCGGCATTTCATCCGGTATTTCATCGGGCATATCATCGGTAGGAACTTCTCCATCGGGAGTTTCACCTGTAGGTATCTCCTCCTTGTTGCCATCCATCTTGCCGCCGGAATTCTGTCCCCGGCCCATGGAGCCTCCGCCGAATCCGCCTCCTCCAATGCCGAACCCGCCACCGTTTCCACTACCGGCAGAATTCGTAATGTCTGTCAGTGTGATATCGTAGGTGGTGTCTCCCACCGTCAGCTGGCAGGTATCCCCTACTGTCAGCTTCGGATCACTGAAAATAATAGAGTTTCCTGTCTTCACTGTGGTATAGGTGTACAAAACCGTTCCATCCGCAGCCGTAACCTGTATGGTGGTACCTGCCTGGTAGCTGCTGCTCAGGGTGTAGGCAAAGGAACACTGGGTGCTGCCGCTTTCAAAGCTTTCTGCCATGCCGGAAGCTCCGATGGCCAAAACCGTACCTCCATTGACCAAAAGACTGCCGCCGTTTTCTGTGCCACTGTCCAAAGCACCGTTGGCGCTGTCAGAAGGACCTTCTACTATAATGGTGCCTCCATTGATGATCAGGTCTCCATTGGAATCCAGGCCGTCGCCATCTGCATTGACATAGACTTCTCCCCCATTAAAGGTAAGGGTAGGCAGGCTGCTGTCGGAGGT
>CAYMSZ010000050.1:6020-9956 GCA_964393285.1 uncultured Lachnospiraceae bacterium
CGGAGGTACTGTTGCCAAATCCGCCAAAGAATCCACCAAATCCGCCGGTGGAGGAACCGCCGCAGGCATTAAATCCATCATCGGTAGAATAGAGCGAAATGGTGCCGCCGTTGACAGTGATCTGATTGCTTTCGATGCCTTCGTAGGAGGTAAGTATCTGAATCTCACATCCGTCTATTACCAGAGAATCATCTGCATGAATCCCATCGTCTCCGCTGGAAAGAGTAAAGACTCCTCCGGAAATCACCATATCTCCGTTACAATGCACCGCATCGTCTACGGTATCAATGACAAAGGTACCGCCGGTAATGGTTAGACTGCCGCCGCTCTTTAAGCCTTTCAGACTTTCATCGGAGCTTTTATGATTGTCCAGATCCCAACCGCCTCCCCGGACACCCCAGCCATTCTCTGTTGTCTGGGTGGAGGAAACATCTCCCTCCGTCTTTAAGGTAAGGGTACCTCCTGTGACTGTCAGTGCCGTCTCTGCCTGGATGGCATCACGGTAGCTGTCTACTGTGATATCGCCTCCTGCTATCAGGATGATCCCATAGCCCTCTCCGGTTTCATCATCGGACCTGAGACTATCTCCGCCGGACAACACCGAAATGGTGCCTCCGTATATATTCAGAGAATCCTTGCCCTTAATGGCGTGGTTGGCTGCTGTAACGGTAATGGTGCCCTCCTCAATGAAAAGGCTGTTGGTACAATGTATTCCGTTATTGATATAGCCATATACCGTCAGGCTGCCGGGTCCGCAGATGGTGGCGTCATCCCGAAAATATACAGCCCCTGCAGAGGCATTGCTATCCACTGCATCTGCATCGATGGTTTTTTCCACCCCGCTGGTAATAACATTCTCTGTTCCTTCCACGAGGTAGATACACATGGCTCCTGTATTGTCTACATAGATGGCAGGCTCCGTCTCGTTGGTAATGGATACCCCATCCAGTACCAGGGCTACGGACTCATTCCCGCTTACCTTTATGTAGATCTGACCATCTGTCAGTTCTCCCTGAATCCGGTAAATACCGGCTGCTGTAATGGAAATGGTGTTTCCCTCTACGCTGGCACCGACTCCCTCTACTGTGGTGCCATCCTGGGCTAACAGGATCTGTGCCGTAGGATTCTGGGCCTCATTGGCATTCAATATGTAGGCTTTGGCCTCTGCCGGGGAATGACCTTTTTCCTTGGTCGAGTTGGTTGCCGCCACTTCTGCCACTTCTTCCGGCGTGATGCCACATCGAATGGTGTAGCCCAGGGCAAAGCCTGCCACCATCACCAGGACTGCGATGCCGATTCCCTTCCATAGATTCTTTTTCATAGAGTCTCCTTCTACAGGGTCTCCTGCTCCACGCTAGAGCATACGGTTACCTTTAAATTACCGTTGCGAGTCCGTATCTCATCGATAAATGCCTTGGGAATGGTGTTTCCGGAGAAGGTAACTCCGTAGGTCAGTTCAAAAAGTGTCCCCATGTTGGTGGTACGAACCTGTTCCAGTTCCCTGTGAGAAGTGTATTTTTCAAAAATATCATCAAACAAGCCATCGTAATCCAGATCCTCAGGAATGGTGATCCGCACCTGCTTATCCAGTCCGTTACCACCAAAATGAACGGTGGTCAGAAGGATTACCATGACAGCCAGCAGAACAAAAACAATAACTGCCAGTCCTACATATCCCATACCAAGGAGTAAGCCCAGGGCCATGGAAGCAAAGATGGCTACAATCTCTCTGCCGTTTCCTGCAACAGAACGGAAACGCACCAGAGTAAAGGCGCCGGCTACGGCAACTCCCACTCCCAGGTGATCATTGACTAAGAAAATGATGACAGAAGAAATCATAGGAAGAAGTGCCAGGGTCAAAGCAAAGCTTTTGGTCTGTCTGGTCTGGTAAGAAAATACCAAGGCATTTAAAATACCCAGGGCAATGGCTGCTGCCAGCATAATGCAAATCTCCGGCAAAGTGATGGTACCTGTAAAAATACTATTTAACATGTGTTACCTCCTGAGGAAATATTTTTTCTTGAAAACAGGTTCCATATTTGCTAAAGGAACCTGGATATATCTTTTCTTCACTGAGAATTCGGGTAAGCCACAACGGGGCGCTGTTCGTAAATTTGGCCTCCATCAGGTGGAAGGGCTCCGGCCGAAACAGGGTACCGCCGTCTCCTGCTGCCAGATCCAGCCGATCCTTTCGATACCGAAGATTGGCATCAAAGGTAATCCGCAGGTTCGGATCGTCCTTTCCCACCAGGGCAATCCGCTCGTAGCCCAGCCAGATAGCCGGTTTCAGCTGGTATCGCTCCAGCATCCACTGTATTTCCTTCTGAATCTGCAGGTCCTGTGGCAATCGCTCTCCCTCATTGATAAAGCGACGCATATGGGCCAGATCGGCGGCTACCCGCCGTTTGTATACAATACCATCATATTTCTTTTTGATTTCTGCAAAAACCAGGCTGTCCTCCTTGGGGATGCCGTAGCTACGAAGCCGGAACTTTTCCTTATACATAGGTTTTTCCAGAGATTTCTGAATCAGCTCGTGGGAATCGTTATCATAATAGATGCTGCATACGGTGGTCAGTCCATAACAATCCTCTTCCATATAAGGTTCCAGCCTGCGGCGCAGGTTCTCATAGGCAGGACCGTCCAGCAGGTATTTTTTTTCTTTTCTGCGAAAGGTCGTCTGAATCATCGACGGGTCTGCTGTCTGAGGATATTCCATAAGGTTCCTCCCTTCTGCTGTGTATCTCACAATTTATTTTCAGTGTAGAGAAAAAATGTGACCAACCTGTGTTTAAATGGTGTAAATATCTTGACTTTTCTATTTTCAAATATGGACAATCCACAGATTTAGAATCCTCACAAAAAAAGGACTCTCTCGCACTTAGGCGAGGGAATCCTTCTTTTTTGCTTCTTTTTCTTTTGCAGCGTACTGGCTTACAGGGTGGTCAGATCGATCTGATACGCATCGTTTCCTTCTCCATCTACAGTATAGTAGGCAACCTGTTCTGCTGTGTTTACATAGATGTTTAACTTAGCAGGAGCCAATCCGGCGTTCTTTACAGCCTTCTTTACCGCATTCTGGATGTCTGCAACTGTAACATTTACCTGGTTCATCTCAATGCTGACAGCAGTCGTACATCTGGCAGCACTCTTCTTCTCAACAACAGGCTCAGCTACTGCAGCAGCAACTTCTGTCTTCTTTGCTCTAGGCATATGTAAATCCTCCTATAAAAAATAATAATAATATGAGCGTCAATGGTATCTTGCCGCTGGTGATAAACAAGCTGCGCTTGCTCCCCTTCACTGGCGCATATTATAACATAAATGAATAAAATCAACTATATTTGTGTAATAAAAACAGAGTTTGTTTTAAAAGAAATACAAATATTTGTCAATTTAATCCAATATATTGGAAAGCATTGTATTTTTTTGTTTGATTTTTCCTTTTGTTAATACTATGTTTATAATTTTCTGGTACAATATATGATAGAATAAAGGAAAAGTTAGACAACAGTCTTGCCTGAAAGGGAAAGCCATCAGGAAAGGAGGAGATTTTCTGACAGAAGAATTGCGCAGTATATTAAAGGAATATGCCGAACAGATCCATGTTTTTTTGGGAGAAAGGCTGACCGACGTCATCCTCTATGGCTCCTATGCCAGAGGAGAGGCGACCACAGAATCGGATGTGAATATCCTGATCTTAGTCAACATGTCTGAGGAGCAGGTCCACGAGGTGGAAGCTGAAATCATGTTGTATACATATGAAATTAATGTCACCTATGATATTCTCATTCATCCCCTGGTAAAAGTGTATAAGCTATATCACTTTTGGAGTTCTGTTTATCCCCTCTACCAGAAAATTGATTCAGAGGGAGTCAAGTTTTATTAACACAATAGCGTCTTTGCCGTATCTATCAAAAGGCAAAGGCGCTATTT
>CAYMSZ010000051.1:0-9804 GCA_964393285.1 uncultured Lachnospiraceae bacterium
AAGAGGATTTTCTCGTTCAAACTTTGCACACGAGAGGATGCAAAAAGAGACATTTTCTTTTTACTTGTATCCTTTACAATTATAATGAGACAAGGAACCCATGGACACAAAATAAATGCTTGTATTTATTTTTGTGTCTATGGGGACCGCAAAACATGAGTATAGATAACGATGGAGGTATTCTTATGAAATTACTGGTACAAGGAGATGACTTTGGATTTACCAGAGCAGTCACCTATGGAATAATCGATGCCATGGAGAGAGGAATCCTGACATGTACAGGTTTGTTCGTCAATATGCCTTCCAGTGAGTTTGCAGCAAGGCAGATTCCTTTGCATCCGGATATTTGTTTTGGAATCGATTTTAATATTACATCCGGCCATTGTGTGGCAGATCCTGCAAGGATTCCCCATCTGGTGGATGAAAAGGGAGAATTTATTCGCTCCAAGGTAAAATACGAGGACCCCAGGTTTGCAACGGGAGAGGGTCGGGCAGAAATGTGGCCGAAGGAAGAGGTTATGACAGAACTGGAGGCCCAATTTGAAAAGTATATAGAATTGGTAGGGAAAAAACCGGAGTATGTGCATACCCACTCCCTGGGACGGACGGTTCCCACTTACACAGAGTCTGTATCGGAGATAGGAAAGAAATATGGTGTACCCATGGCAGCCGAAATGCGGGAAAAGGTGGGATTTGCAGATTTGCATAAGAGATTATGGTCTTCCTATGGAAAAACACCTAAGAAAGAATTTAATATGGAAAAGCAATTAAACAAGAATACATTGCTGGATACGGTAACCTACCGGGACGAATTGCTGAACTATGAATATGCAGCGTTGGATGGGCATCCGGCTTATGTAGATGCAGAGCTGATAGAACTGTCTACGGTTTCCATTGAGCGATGCAAGGATTTACAGATGATGCTGTCTGATGACATGAAGCAATGGATAGAGGAGAATCATGTGGAATTGATTTCTTATCGGGATATCAAAGGATTGCTGTAAAAAAGAAGGAGGAAAAACATGACAATCTATGAGGTAATCGAAAAATTAAAGCAGTGGCACCAGCCTTTTACAAAACAGGACACAAGAGACACCATTAAGTTTGGAATTGCCAACCAGGAGTGCACAGGCATTGCTGTTACGGTATGCGCCACAGCAGAGGTGATCCGCAAGGCAGCAGAGCTGGGAGCAAATCTGATCATTAGCCATGAGTCCATTTTCTTTGGAGATGAATTTTCTCTGGCTGATTTTGGAGAGAATGAGACCATTGAAAAAAAACAGGATATGATGCTGGAACATGGAATTGTAGTATGGCGTGACCATGATCACATGCACGGCATGGGAAAACCTTTTGCACCGGAGAGAGTGCGGCCGGACTATATCTTTTATGGCATTATGAAAGAGCTGGGATGGGAGGAGTATGTAATCGGTGATACCCTGAAACCCACCTGGTATCAAATCCCGGAGACTACTGTGGAGGAACTGGCACAGTTCTTCATGGAAAAATTCAATGTATCCGGTATGCGTCTGGTGGGAAGCCGGGAAGGAAAGGTATCTACCGTATTTTTCTGTGAACATGTATCCGGAAGATTTGATTTACAGAAGATGAAGGATGCTGTCAATGCAGATGTAATGGTACCCCTGGAAATCAATGACTGGACATTGACAGAATATGTTCGCGATACGACTACCTTAGGAAAGCCGAAGACAATCATGGAGATGGGACATTTCAATGTAGAAGAGCTGGGTATGAAATATATGCTTCAGTGGTTGCCGGAAGCCATCGGAGAAGAAATTCCTCTTCACTTTGTTCAGGCCGGAGACACCTACCAGTATGTGCTGAGAAAATAAACAAAGTCTCTCCTTATATTTATGATAGCTAATACAGAATGAGACATCCCATGAGGGGTGTCTCATTCTGTTCTAGCGAAAAAATGAATATAAAAATGCACAAATTCCATTGAAAAAATTTGTTTATTATCATAAAATGTCATAATCCGCGCCATAGAGAACGAAAAAAGACACCTTTCTTTTTACCTGGTCGTTGGATATGATCAGAGTGTCAAACAAATTGTCGCAAGACAAAAAAACATAGGAGGTAGGATTATGCAACACATGTTGTATGCGGCTCTGGTATGTGTATTTGTATACTGGGTCACAAACGTCATCTCAAAAATCTTCCTGGTTAATGTAGCATGGAGCCCCCTGGTAATCTGTCCTTTGATGGGACTGTTCTTTGGACAGGTCCAGACAGGAATTGTTATGGGCGGTTACTTACAGGCTATATTCCTGGGAGTCATCGGTATCGGCGGTGAAAAGCCTGCAGATAAGCAGATCGGATCCATCGTTCCCTGTGCTTTTGTTATGGTTGGAGGATTGGATATGGAGACGGGCCTGGCCATCGCTTATACCATCGGCGTATTAAGCAACTCCCTGAACCGACTGACCAGAACGATTTTTGCAGCAATTGAGCCTTACTGGAAGAAACTGGCCGAACAGGCAGACAGAAAGAAGTACAATTCCTTCTACATCTTCTATTGGCTGGTACTGAGTCTTCTTCCCGGTGTCCTGATTATCTTCTTCAGTGTATTCTTAGGAACCGAGGCAGTAAGTGCTGCGATCAATTTGCTACCTGCAAAGCTGTTAACCGGTTTGAATGCTTCCACAACCATGATGACAGCCGTAGGTATTGCCATTGCCATGAGAGGCGTCTGGTCTACAAAATTTGCCGGATTCTTCTTTATCGGCTGGGTTATGTCAAAGATCATTGGAATGTCCGCTATTTCATGTGCAATCGTAGCGTTCTCTATTGCAGTGGTATGGTTCTTTATGTCAGGGGAAAAGGCTAAGAATATTGCCACAGCAGGAGATTCTCAGAAGGGAGGCGACTTCTTCTAATGGCTAAGGAAAAGAAAGAAGGACTGTTTACCGTAAGTAACAGTGAAGACAAAAAGATTTTAAACAAATTGTTCTGGCGTTCTAATTTAATACAGGCATGCTGCAACGTAGTAACACAGCAGGCTCATGGCATAATTTATACATTATCCCCTTTCCTGGATGAGATCTATAAGGATGATGAGGAAGAAAGAAAGGCTGCCTATGAGCGCCACAGCGTATATTTCCTGACCAACCCCTATACTGCGGCAGTCGTTTGGGCACTGGTTTACATCCTGGAGAGAAAGAGAGGACAAGATAAGACTGCTGTCAGTGCAGAATCCATTGCGAGCATTAAGGTAGCTTTGATGGGTCCTCTGGCCGCCATCGGAGATACCCTGTTCCAGGGATCACTGGGAACCATTATCGCAGCAGTGTGTATGGGATTTGCCCAGGAGGGAAGCATTGTAGGTGCAATTCTCCAGGTAGTAATCTGGGGAGTCATCATGTTTGCCGGCAAATGGGGCTTACTGGTTGTCACCTATAAGAAGGGTGAGAGCTTCATCACAGAGCTGTTGGCAACCAACGCCTTTGACAGACTGACAGAGGTTATCTCCATTGCAGGTCTGATGATGATGGGTGTCTTGACATCTACCACGGTTACCTTCTCCCTGAACTGGGTTATTACCAGCGGTGGTACAGAGGTGAATATCCAGACCGATTTGCTGGATAAGCTCCTTCCCGGTATGTTGCCTTTGATTATCGTATTTACCGTATTTAAACTGCTGAAGAAGCGTGTCCCTCCGACCCGCATCATCTACGGTATGATGGTAATCGGTATTGCTTTGGCTTACCTGGGAATGGTATAAGTAACTGTCATAGGAGTCAGAAAGCCAATGGCTGAAGCCAAATTCGCCGTTGGCTTTTCTGGCATGATGTTAATAAGCAAGGAGACAAGAAAATGATTGATTTTTTAAGATTGGATGAGAGATTGATCCATGGCCAGGTTGCCCAGGCGTGGACAAAAATCGTGAAGTTTGATACATTATTGGTGATTGATAATGTAAGTGCTAAGGATGATTTTTTGACGAAGACCCTTTATATGGCTGCACCGGCCGGAATCAAGACCTTTGTTATGACGGTAGATCAGGCCCTGGGCGTACTGTGTGACCCCAGATGCAAGGACAGACATATCTTTGCAGTGGTTCGGAAGCTGGATGAAATGTATGAGATTGCATCCAAGGCACCGGATATTGTGGAAATCAATATTGCCAATTACGGCAAGCTGGTACCCGCCAAAAATCCCAGAAAAAATTATACCGAAAATCTGTTTTTAGATGAAGAAGAGCATGCGATCCTGCAAAAGATTGCAGACTTAGGAATTCCGGCAAATATGCAGATGACACCTACCTCTGAAAAGGTTGATTTAAAGAAAGTGCTTTGAGAGGATTGGGCTGCTGCCAGGTGATCACTCCGGTGAAAGGCAGCAGCCGTTTTTAAAATAGAAACCGAAAAAATTCAGGCAAATTCGTAAAATACAGGGAGGATCCTATGGCAGAAATAGAAAAACTGGAAGATGTTTTGCTGCGCTATGTAAGTAACTATGGTAGAAGGCACAGCAACCGGGAAAAACAGAATGGTTACCTGTATGTGCAGGCAATAATGGAGGAACTGCATTATCCGGTTTCTTTTGAACAGATGGGAAGCGGTATGGCAAGGGTGGGCCTTTGTATCATCGGAGATTTAAAGAGAGCGGATAATGTATTTATTGCGCCTTTTGACACCCCTCGCAAAACCAGGATGCCCGGATATCGCTATTATCCTCTGGATGATGAAAAAACAAAAAAGGAAGAAATGAAAGCCTATGGAGTAGATACACTGTTGGGAGTTCTAAGCTTTGTGGTAGTTATGACCCTGGTGTATGTTATGAGCCATAATATCCTGTTGGCTGTGGCAGCAGGATGGATAGGCTTTCTGCTATATACATGGAGCCGCAGCAATTATTGCAATTTTTCCAAAAGCAGCGCCTCATTGGCAGTGATAACCCATATGGCTATGATGAAGGCTGGGAACCCGGAAGAGCAGGGTAAAAATGCCTATGTGATGCTGGATCGCTGTGCCGAGAGCAGAGCCGGTCTGGATATGTTCCTGAAACATTATGAAGAAGATCTTCGCCATATGAAGCACATCGTTTATCTGGATTGTCTGGCAAATGGGGAGAAGGTATTTACCGCTTCCGCCGGAAGAAGACTGGAACTGGGAGAGCTTCAAGAGGAGCTTACCTGTGCCCGGTCGGATCATGCCATGCTGTTGCAGAGTCATCCGGAAGTGGAGTTTCTGATGACAGGGGAGGAGAAAGATGGTACATGGACCATTGAAAATATCCGAAGCAGCAAAGACAAAAAGGTCAATATGAAGCGCCTGAAACGGATGGAAGCAGCTCTTTTACAGCTATGAGGAAGCAGGGGAGGAAGTAAGATGGATACCAATCTGGCAAGAATGTTTTTGCTGTTTTATTACCTGTCGGATTCGCAAAAACATACAGCAGAAGAATTGTCTGACCGGATGGAAGTGTCAAAACGCACCATCAATAATGATGTGAAGGGATTGGAAAATTATGCCCTGTATCATGGAGCAAAGCTCATCCGAGACCATGAAGGGTATCATCTGGAGGTGTTTGATGCAGAGGAATTTGCCAAAACCAGAAATGCTGCCATCCATTCTCTTATTCTGAACCCAATCATAGACGGCCATGTAGAATCTACCGGCCGTCCCTTTGATATTTTACGGGTCATGTTTGCAACCAGGGAAAAAATGACGCTGGATGATGTGGCTGAGGCTCTGTTTGTAAGCAAAGAAAGTTTTAAAAAGGATTACAAAAAGGCTAAGATGGTGCTGGCCAGCTATAATCTGCAGTATAACGCCTACAACCGGAATGAGACAAATATTACAGGAAGAGAATTTGATCTGAGAATGTGTATGCTGTACCTGTATCATCCTATGCATCAGCTGCGTCCGGAGGATATGTTTATTGACAAGATACAGGAATTTTATGATGGGATGCAGGCGAATAAGGTGGTAAATGGGATACGAAATGCCATGATCTGTACGGAAATCGCAGACGAAATGCCGCTTCACAGAGCAAATATAGGACGGATACGAGGATACCTGAATCTGTCGGAAAACCGCCTGAAAAAAGGACATCATTTGAATTATAGTGAAGAGGATCGGATTTTCCTGCGAGGATTTCATCTGTATGATGTGGCAGATCGGATTGTCAGGAAATCTCTTCAAATTGCGGAATTGCCTTACGAAGAAGAGGAAACCTATGGACTGGAACAGTTTCTCCTTATGTATTTAGATATTGATGGAGAAGCCTATGAGATAAGCGATTATTATCCGATTTATCAGGAAGCAGAAAATATGACCTGGGAAATATCCAAAACCCTGGAAGAATATTTTGGCGTCTCTATTGGCGGAATCAATGGATATAAAGAGAAAATGATACCATTCCTGATCCCGTTTATGATACAGCTGCATTTTCAGGCAGCAGGCTATTTTTGGAACTATATAAAAGTGGGAGACAGCGAAAAGTATGGAGATCCTTTGGGAAATGCCATGGGACTGTGGGTGAAGGAATATCTGCACCAGAAATATGGGTACGAAATATCCCGCAATAATGTGAGCAAGATTGCCAGACATATTAGCTGTGTTCTATCTGAAATCGAATATCATGACAAGAATAAAAAAATACTGGTGTACAGCTCTTTTGGCATGGAGACAGCCAGAGATATTGCATCCAAGGTGAAAAAGGTGCTGCCCAGTCATCTGAAATATGAGTGGTATCTAATGAAAGAACAGTCAGACATAGATACCGTAGATCTGGCCATTGTTCAGAGCAG
Organism: uncultured Lachnospiraceae bacterium; assembly: GCA_964393285.1. GTDB lineage: Bacteria > Bacillota > Clostridia > Lachnospirales > Lachnospiraceae > RGIG7193. The sequence continues at coordinate 6,779 of CAYMSZ010000051.1, forward strand.
GAACCTGGCATGGTACCCGGCCAACAACGTGATATATGTGGATTTGATTCCCAGTGTGGAACAGTTGTTGAAAATCAGCAGCTTCTTTTTGTACAAAAGGACAGGCCCCCAGATGTTTTATTCCATATTTCACCAACCACCTGTGATTGAAATGGATTATGTATACCAAGGGAAAGAGGCGTTTGTTTCGGAACTGGTAGACAGGCTGGCGAAGGAGCCGGCAGATCTGATGAAAAAACAGATGAGACAGGAATATCTCATGAAGTGTGACTTCTTTGCCTGCTACAATGGCTGTTGTGTGTTGATTTTGGATAAGGACTTTACAGAGGAACCTGTATTTCTGGTTTACACCTGGAAAAACCAGGAGAATACCAAATGGAATGGTCGTCATATCAACAGTATTCTTGTATTGAGACCGGATTTGAATGGCTCTCTGGATCAGGTAAAGTATCTGCGAGATTATCTGCAGGCGTTAACCAATGACAGAGAAATCTTAGAACGCTTTTTGCAGGAAGGAGATCCGGCTCTGGCAGATAGCAAGGTAATGACAGTATAAGGATAGAAAATTTATTGCAGGACAATGTACGCAAAAAGCTACATTGTCCTTTCCGTTTTAAAAACTTACAATAAAACCATCAGCAAGGAGGTAATTTCATGAAAATTTTTCTTTCAACACATGGAAAGATGGCAAGCGGAATGAAGACATCATTGGAAATCCTGTTGGGGAAGGCAGACTGTGTGACGGTTTATGATGCCTATCTGCCGGGAGATACCACAACAGTGGCAGAACACATCGAAGCATTTTTGGAGAAAACTCCGGAGGACGAGATGAAGCTTTTGATTTCCGATATTTACGGAGGAAGCGTAAATCAGCAAATGGTGCAGTTTCTGGATCGCAAAAACACCTATGTCATCAGTGGAGTAAATTTAGGATTGCTGCTGAGTCTGGCCGCTTCCGCAACAGATGATACCCTGACAATACAGGATGTGGATCACATGGTGGAAGAGTCCAGAGAAATGACGAAAAGAGTCACCATGGAGTTTGAAGTCAATCAAGATGAATTTTTCTAAGGAGGTAGAACAATGAAATTATTGGTGCGTTCCGCAGATTATGGAATGCTGGATTGCGTGACAGATGGTACGCTAAAGGTGCTCAGAGACGGAATCCTGACAGATCTTACATTTATCACAAACAACCCGTCTGCATTTCGTGCGGCAGAAGAGATCAAAAAGTATCCCCAGATCTCCATCGGACAGGAAATCAACTTTATGACAGGAGTTCCGATCAGCGATCCCAAAAAGATTCCTTCCCTGGTAAATGAGGAGGGCTGGTTTATAAGCTCCAAGGAGAGACAAAGACAAAAGGCATTCAATATTTCCTATGAGGAGGCCCTGGAAGAAGCAGATCGGCAGGTGCAGAGATTTATAGAGTTGTTAGGAAGAAAGCCCTCTTATATCAGCGGGCATTCCTTTGGCACACCGGAAAGCAGGTTGGCCATTGCAGATATTGCAGAGAAATATGATGTGCTCATCGGAGGAAACACACATCCTAAATTGCAAAATGATGAGCCGGATTGGCATAAAACAGTAACAGGAAATAAGGCAGCGTACACAGCGGAAATTCAGAAGGATATTGATGTGGAAGCCTGGTTGATAGAAGATCGCCGTCATCTGCTGGATCGGGAGTATGGCACCATCGACACCCATGTAGGTTATTGCGATGAAGAATTATACAGAATGTCCTCCTACAGCGTGATTCGGGCGAAGGAAATGTATGCCTTGTGTTCCCCCAGATTCAAGGAATGGGTTGAAAAGAATCAGGTAGAACTGATTAATTTTGATCAGTTTAAAGCAGAGAATGTATTCGAGGATACCAGAGCGAAGTTCCTGGCACCGAAAAAAGGATGGTCAGAACCGAGAAAGGAGGAGAAATGAAGCTAATTATCAGAGCAGATGATGTAGGGTATACCAAAACCCACAATGATGGAACCATCAAGACCATAGAAGAAGGCATTACCACATCCGTGGATGTGATGTTAGACTGCCCCGGATTTGAAGATGCCTGCGAGAGATTAAAACAGTATCCCTGGCTTAGCATTGGATGGCATACCCATTTTTGGGGACGGCCTGTACTGCCGGCCAGCCAGGTTCCGTCTATGGTGGATGAAAACGGAAAATTCAAATGGAGAATGGATAAGCATCTGGTTGAAACAGTTGATTATGAAGAGGCAAGGAGAGAATGCCGCGCTCAGATCCAACGGTGTGAGAAACTGTTGGGAAGAATACCGGATACCTGCGGGATGCAGTCAGATTCCCCTCTTGGCAGAGCCATCCGGGATACCTGTGACGAATTCCATATTGCCTACGGGTTTTTGCAAGGCAAGGGATATGGAGGCCGGGATATTGTTTGCAAAGACGAGTATCGGGAGCTGAATATCTATGAATTTACTCAGAATGGACCTCATAGCAAAAGCTTAAAGGTAGAGGATTTTCCTTATTACCATCCGGCAGATGCCATTATGTCTATTCCCATAGTGGAGGGGCGTACCTGGATGCGGTCACAGCATCCAGGATTCCTGGATGATTATGTGCTGGCAGAATCCTCCTGCACCATTCCCCGTGTCAGAGATGTAGAGGCACTGTGTGATCCCCGGGTGAAAGCATGGATCAAAGAAAATCATATTGAACTGGTAAATACCAGGGATGCTTTGTACGGAACTCATGAATATCAGAATCATCTGAAAGCAATTGGCAGTGATCTGGCTATCTAAGCATCGAAAATCAACAAAATGACATGAGGAGAGTATTCAGAATCTTTCCATATGTATAGACAAAGCATCTATGACCCGGTCGTATGCTGGGGAGAAAGATAAGAGAATAGAAAGGATGTTATAAAATGCCTGTAGGAGTCATGGCAGATATGGCATCTGTCATATTAGGAGGGATCGCCGGAACAAAATTGAAACAGATCCTGACCATAAATTTCAGAGATAATCTGAACCTGATTTTGGGATTATGTTCTCTGG
>CAYMSZ010000052.1:0-9701 GCA_964393285.1 uncultured Lachnospiraceae bacterium
GTATGGCTGTCAGCTCCGATGATGCAGTCACCGGCGGTTACGATGCCTTTTTCCGGCAGAAGGGCGTGCTCTACCCCCATCTGTCCTACATCGTAGAAGTTGTCAATGTCATATTTACAGGCGAACTGACGGCACTGCTTTGACTGTTCAGCGGCTTTGATGTCCTTGTTTGGAACGAAATGATCCAGGACAATATTGACGCGGCTTTTGTCAAAAACCTGGTCGAAGCCAGCCTTATTAAATTCATTAATGGCCACCGGGGTGGTGATATCATTGCCCAGGACAATATCCAGCCTGGCATTGATCAGCTGTCCGGCTTTCACAGAATCCAGACCTGCGTGGGCGGCCAGGATTTTTTGTGTCATAGTCATTCCCATGAGAAGAACCCTCCTTATTTTTAAATATTGTTATGAGTTTTCCGATAAATGCAAATCGTTGATGCGAATCCTCTTTCCATCCACTACTAAAACAGTCCCTGCTGATTGATGGCGCTGACCAAAGCTTTGATGCCCGCCTTGATAATATCCGAATCGGTACCGGCCCCCCAGCAGATCTGACCATCCTCCAGACGAATGCCTACATAGGCACAGGCGTCCGAGTTGGAACCGGAGGAAAGGCTATGCTCGGAATAATGTTCCAGGCAGAAACTCATGCCGGTATGGGCTTTGATGGCATTGCTGACGGCATCCAGACGACCGTTGCCGTGGGCTTTGACCTCTGTTACAACACCGTTGACAGAAACCTTAACAGTGGCATCGATGCCTTCCCATTGTACATAGTGAGCTTCCGGCACATTGATAGGTTCTGTATGGTTTAAGTAATTTTGACGGAAAATGCTGAAAATCTGATCGGCTTTCAACTCGGAATGAGTACGGTCGGAAATCTCCTTCACCTTGTAGCCAAAAGCCTCCCGCATCTTAGGCGGCAGATCGTAGCCATAATTTTGCTCCAGCAAAAAGCCGATGCCTCCCTTGCCGCTTTGGGAGTTGACCCGTATGATGTCAGCCTCGTAGGCGCGGCCGATATCCTTGGGATCGATAGGGATATAAGGACAATCCCATCGATGCTGTCCCTTTTCTTCCCGGTATTTCATGCCTTTGGCGATGGCGTCCTGATGGCTGCCGGAGAAGGCAGCAAAGACCAAGGCTCCGGCATAGGGAGTTCTCTCGTAAACGTGCATCCGGGTGCAGCGCTCATAGGTCTCACAGATGGCAGGCATGTCGCTAAAATCCAGATGAGGATCTACACCGTGGCTGTACATATTCATAGCAAGGGTAACGGAATCTACATTACCGGTTCGCTCACCGTTACCAAAAAGGCAGCATTCCACTCGCTGGGCTCCGGCCAGAACAGCCAGCTCTGCATCCGCCACCCCGCAGCCTCTGTCATTGTGAGGGTGGGTAGAAAGAATGACACTGTCCCGATACTTAAGATTCTTGCTGCACCATTCAATCTGGTTGGCATAGATGTGAGGCATACTCATCTGAACCGTGACAGGCAGGTTAATGATCATAGGGCGATCCGGAGTAGGCTGCATGACATCCAACACGGCGTTACATACTTCCATGGCGTATTCCGGTTCGGTGCCGGTGAAGCTCTCAGGGCTGTACTCGAAGAGGAAATTGCCCTCGTATTCTTCACTGAGCTGTTTCACCAGTCTGGCACCGTCTACGGCAATCTTCTTGATTTCTTCTTTGCTCTTGCGGAAGACCTGTTCCCTTTGGGCTACGCTGGTAGAGTTATAAAAATGAATGATGGCTCTGGGAGCACCCTGAACAGCCTCAAAGGTCTTGCGGATAATATGGTCGCGGCACTGGGTCAATACCTGCACTGTCACATCGGAGGGAATCAGATCCTCCTCGATGAGCTTGCGCAGGAAGGCATACTCGGTATCGGAGGCAGCAGGGAAACCAACCTCTATCTCCTTAAACCCGATTTTTAATAGCATTTGGTAAAATTCCAGCTTTTCGTCCAGACTCATGGGCTCGATGAGGCTTTGGTTGCCATCTCGCAGATCCACGCTGCACCAGATGGGAGCTTCCTCAATGTGATCTTTCTTTACCCATTCGTATTCGTTGACAGGGGGATTAAAATAACCCGGTTGATATTTGGTTACATCCATCATAGTAGATTCCTCCTTATATTATGAGAAGCGCAAGGCTGTCTGACGCTTTTCACAGTCTCAAAAATAATGGAAGCGGCTTGTGTGGTGCGTTTACTGCATAAAAAAACGCCTCCTAGGATCGTAAGATCCCAAGAGGCGAGTATGATACAAGATGTATCCCCGCGGTACCACTCTTATTGCTGTATCAACAGCCGCTCAGCACAGTCGACATATCGTGAACTGCTTCCCTCAAATAACGGTGGGACTCCGTCAGCACCTACTTTCCTCATTTCGGCACTGCTGCTCAGGGGCCAGTATTCAAAGCACAGGACACTGCCTCGCACCATACGGCAGTTCTCTGAAGACCTTCGGGCTTTGGTTTTTCCCCATCTACGCATTTGTTCGGTAGATTTGAGAAGAGTCTAACAAAATTAGAAAAGGATGTCAAGGGAAAATTGACAAGAAATCGTGATTTAAAAAATACAAATCAGGAAAATGTAACGGAATTGCTTCCTTTTTAGCTCAACATAATGTAAAATGTAACTGTTCGGAGCCAAGCAAATTTGTAGAGGGCGAAGGTCGAATGCTTGCATTCGTAAGTGAGCCCTTAAACAAATTTATTTGGCGAGAACGCCACAGCGAGAAAATGCGAAGCATTTGCGAGCATGGCTCCGAACAGTTGCAGGGAAAAGCGAAAAGCAAATTTGTAGAGGCGGTTACAAAAAGAAAACAGCAGAGGTACTTGAAGTATGGGTAAGAAATCCATTCGGGAAAATAAAAATATATATCAGCTGAGTCGTGAGGCAATGGAATATACGAGAGATAAGGCAAGTGAGACGATGGTATACGTTTCGCCGGATCGAATTGAGAAGATTGAGAGTGAGAAATCCCTTCCTCATCCGGACGAGATTCTGGCTATGGCAGAGTGCTATCATGCGCCGGAATTGTGCAATTATTTTTGTTCCCATGAGTGTCCCATCGGACAGAAAAAGGTACCTCAGGTGGAGATGAAGAATCTGTCCCAGATCGTTCTGGAGGTGCTGGCTTCCCTCAATACGCTGGATCAGCAGAAAAATCGACTGGTGGAGATTACTGTGGACGGAGAGATCACAGAAGATGAGAAAACAGATTTTATGAAAATCCGCAATGAGCTGAAAGAAATTGCCATGTCTGTGGAAGCCATGCAGATGTGGGTGGAGAAAACCATTATGGAAGGAAAACTGGACGGGGATTGCCTGTAGCAGAAAAGAAGGGACACGCCGAGTACTTTCTTTTCAGAAGAAAAGTCTGCGTTGTCAGACAACAGGAAAGCGGTTGACAAACAAATTTCTTCCGATTATCATTAACATAATATTACGCTGACAAGGAAGACAGCATAGGGGTTTCGTCTGTTGCAGACGACCCCTTTCCTGTATCCGAAAAGGCAATATCAGGATAGCAGGATCAGAATACCAACCAAAAGAGAGCAAAATGGGAGGGCGATACTATGATCAAGGGAGCAGAAGCACTTATCGAGAGCTTAAAACGAGAGGGTGTAACTCATATATTCGGCTATGCAGGAGCTACAATCTGCCCGGCGGTAGATGCTCTGGCAGCTTCCGGCATTGGTTATACGCTGGTAAGGACGGAGCAGAATGCCGGTCATATGGCCTCCGGTTATGCCAGAGTTTCCGGCAAGGTAGGAGTCTGTATGGTGACCTCCGGCCCCGGCGCCACCAATCTGATCACAGGAATTGCTACAGCCTACATGGACTCCATTCCTGTGGTAGCGATTACCGGACAGGTGGAGAGTAATCTTCTGGGAAAAGATATTTTTCAGGAGGTGGATATGACCGGTGCGGTAGCTCCCTTTATTAAGCACAGCTATCTGGTAAAAGATGCCAAGGAGATTCCCCGCATCGTAAAAGAAGCATTTCACATCGCATCTACAGGGCGACAGGGCCCGGTACTCATCGATCTGCCAATTGACATCCAAAGACAAATGATTGATCCCATTTACCCGGAGTCTGTGGATATCCGGGGATACAAGCCCAGCTACAAAGGAAATGTGGGACAGATTCGACGGGTTTTGGAAGCCATTTCTCAGTCCAAACAACCCCTCATTTGCGCCGGAGGCGGCATATTCAGCGCAAATGCCCAGGAAGAGCTTCGTCGTTTTGCCTATGAAGCAGGAATTCCTGTAGTTACTACTATGATGGGACTGGGAATTTTGCCTACAGAGGATCCCTACAATATGGGAATGATCGGTTCCTTTGGCAATGCAGCAGCCAATGAAGCGCTGGCGAAGACGGATCTGTTGATACTGGCAGGAGCCAGAGTAGCCAATCGAGCCATCCTGGCACCGGGAGAGGTAGCCAGACGGACAAAGACCATCCACATGGATGTAGATCCGGCAGAGATCGGAAAAAATGTAGATACAACCATTCCGGTAGTGGGTGATATCCGATGCCTTTTAAATCAGTTATTAGAGGGAAGTCCCAGAGCGCATGAGGAAGCGGCTTCCTGGAGAGAGCAGCTGCAGAAAAAACGGATGGCAGAGAGAGAAAAAACCTATCCATCTCTGGAGTCAGGTGTCCATCCGGCCAAACTGATGAAAGCCTTAGGCAGTCAGATCAGAAAGGATGCTACCGTCTGTGTGGATGTTGGGCAGAATCAGATCTGGGCCTGCAAATATCTTCCCATCCGTCATGGACGGTTCCTGACCAGCGGCGGTCTGGGTACCATGGGTTATTCTCTGCCGGCAGCCCTGGGAGCCAAGGTGGCAGAGCCTGACAGACAGACCATTGTAGTCTGCGGTGATGGCAGCTTCCAAATGTCTTTTAACGAGTTGGCTACCTTAAAGAATCAATCCAGCGATATTAAGATTGTCATGTTGGAAAATCATGTGCTGGGATTGGTCAATGAAATTCAAAAGAGCAATTACAGCGGCCCCTTTGGTGTGGCACTGGATGGCTCTCCGAATTTTGAAACCCTGGCAGCTGCTTATGGCATCCGTCACGGGGTTCTTGGCAGGGATGAGGAGATTGATGAGGCTGTAGGAGAAATGCTGGCAGCAGAGGGACCTTACCTGCTGATCTGTCAGATCGATGCTGGGGCTACCACCCATGAGGAAGGAGGCAGAGGATGAAAAAGACCATTTCCGTACTGGTAGAGAATGAAGCAGGTGTATTGAACCGGATTACCGGTCTTTTTTCCCGGAGAGCCTTCAATATTGAGAGTTTGACAGTAGGGGAAACGGATGACAAGACCATTTCCCGCATTACCATTATCGTAGACAGCGGCAACAATGTGGTGGAGCAGGTGGAAAAACAGCTCAATAAGCTGGTAGAGGTAATTAAAGTCCGCACCATTGAAGAGCACCACATGATCGGCCGGGAATTGATTCTGATTAAAGTCAGTGCCAATGCCAGAACCAGACAGGATATTATTAATGTCTGTCAGATTATGGGAGGAAAGGTGGATGATGTGTCTCCTACTACCATGACCCTGGAATTGACGGATACGACAGAGAAAGTAGATATGTTTCTGGAGCTTATGCGGCCCTTCTCTATTCTGGAGGTGGCCCGCACCGGACTGGCGGCATTGCAGAAAGGAAACAGCGGCATATAAAAAAGGAGGAGGGACGCCATGAAGATTCGAGCAACGAAAGCAATCATAGAGTGTCTGCTGGAACAGGGGGTGGATACCATTTTTGGGTATCCGGGAGGCAGCATTCTAAATCTGTATGACGAATTATACAACTATCAGGATAAGATCCATCATTATCTGACTGCCCATGAGCAGGGAGCAGCCCACGCAGCAGACGGATATGCCAGAGCTACCGGCAAGGTAGGCGTGTGTTTTGCCACCTCCGGCCCCGGTGCCACCAATCTGACCACAGGAATTGCTACAGCCTATTATGACAGCTCACCTATTGTATTTATTACCTGTAATGTGGCAGAAAATCTTTTGGGAAAAGATTCTTTTCAGGAGGTGGATATCACCGGAATTGCCATGCCCATTACCAAAGCCACCTATCTGGTCCGTGATCCGGCTCAGATTCCCGATGTGATTCGGGAGGCTTTTGCTGTGGCTTCCAGCGGCAGACCCGGTCCTGTGCTCATTGATTTTTTGAAAAATGTCACAGCTCTCAATGTGGAAATCGATTATGAACCACTGCCGAAAAAGGAACACGCTTATTCCGGCCGCATTGCAGCCTGGAACGAGAGAGACGGTTGGAATGTAAAAACACCGGAGCCCAATCACGAGGATGTGGATAAGCTGGCAGACTGGATTCGCCAGTCAGAACGCCCTCTGTTAATCTGCGGCGGCGGAGTGGTGAGAGGACGGGCTGACAAAGAATTCCTGGAATTTGCGGAAAAGATGGATGCTCCCGTGGCGATTACCGTGATGGGTGCCGGCGGATTCCCCGGAGATCATGTCTTATCCACCGGTATGATCGGAATGCATGGATCTCAGGCTTCCAATATTGCCTGCGATACCTGTGATCTGCTGATTGCTGTGGGTTGTCGTTTCTCAGACCGGGTGGCTCTAAAGCCCAGTGATTTCGCCTCTCAGGCAAAGATCGTGCAGATCGATATTGACCGGGCGGAGATTGATAAGAATGTAAAGACAGATCACCATATCATCGGAGATGCATCCAGAGTGCTGGAATTGTTGAATGAGAGAATCGAGAATTGTGATCATAGCCAGTGGAAGGCAGAAGTATTTTCTCATGAGACCCACGTGCCCATAGAGAAGAGCGACCATATGACACCGGATCAGGTGCTGCGCACCATTGCCGATATGGTACCGGAGGATACCATTGTATCTACTGACGTAGGGCAGCATCAGATGTGGAGCATTCAGCACTTCCATTTTAGCTATCCCGGACAGCTTTTGACCAGCGGCGGCTTCGGCACCATGGGCTTTGGCCTGGGGGCAGCACTGGGAGCTAAGGTGGCTTTCCCGGAAAAAACCGTGATTCATATGACAGGAGACGGCGGCTTCCGTATGAACTGTCAGGAGCTGGCGACAGAATCCCATTATGATATTCCCGTTATTACCGTCGTATTTGATAACAGAACCCTGGGTATGGTTCGCCAGTGGCAGAACCTGATTTATCACAAGCGTTTCAGCCAGACTGATCTGGGATTTGCACCGGATTTCGTAAAGCTGGCCGATGCCTATGGACTAAAAGGCGCCAGAGTGACCAACCTGGAAGAGCTGAAAGCGGCGATTCGGGAGGCCAAAGAGTGGGGGCACGGCTACATTATTGATTGTATGATTGACACCGACGAGATGGTACGTCCTATGGTAGGCGGCGGCAGTGCCATTACCGATTTTATGTTGACGTAAGGGGGTGTGAGAAATGGAGAAGAAAGCATATACCTTATCCATTCTGGTGGAGGATACACCAGGCGTTTTAAGCCAGGTGGCCAGATTGTTCTCCAGAAAGGGTTATAATATTGAGACCATTACCGCAGGCAGCTCCAAGGTACCCGGTACTACCCGTATTTCGGTAGTTGCCCTGGGAGACGACAAGATGATGGAGCAGCTGGCCAACCAGCTGCGGAAATTGCTCCTGGTCATTTCGGTGGATGTTCTGACAGAGGAGGATTCCGTATGTCGGGAACTGTTGATGGTTAAGATGGCAGCAGGGGATAAGGATACCAGAGAAGAGCTCATTCAGATTGTCAACATATTCAGAGGAAGCATCGTGGATATCTGCAAGGATTCCCTGACCGTTGCCGTAGTGGGAACCACAGATAAAAATCGTGCCATCCTGAACATGTTGGAGGATTTTGAAATCCTGGAGATCGCCCGCACAGGAAGCGTGGCTCTGGAGAGGGGCAGCGGCAATATCCATGACAAGGATAAAGTAGGAGAGGAGTATCGCATCGGAAAGACAACCCGGTAGCATATAACAGGAGGAGAGGTAAGAAAGATGAATTTGAATTCCCAAAATGTAACCCAGGGCGTGGATCGTGCCCCCAACCGGAGTCTGTTCCAGGCTCTTGGCTATACGGAGGAGGAGCAGAATCGCCCTCTGGTCGGTATTGTTTGTTCCTATAATGAGATTGTACCTGGTCACATGAATCTGGATAAGATTGCAGATGCAGTGAAGGCTGGTGTGCGGATGGCTGGCGGTACGCCTATTATGTTCCCTGCTATTGCCGTTTGCGACGGGATTGCCATGGGGCATGTAGGCATGAAGTATTCCCTGGTGACCCGTGATTTGATCGCCGATTCTACAGAAGCCATGGCCATAGCCCATCAGTTTGATGCCCTGGTCATGATCCCTAACTGCGATAAAAATGTGCCGGGTCTGCTTATGGCAGCAGCCAGACTGAATCTGCCTACTATCTTTGTATCCGGAGGCCCTATGCTGGCAGGTCATCTGGCCAATGGCAAGAGAACCTGTCTGTCCCATATGTTTGAGGCAGTAGGCGCCTATCATGCAGATACCCTGGATGAAGCTGGCGTTAATGAGTACATTGAGAATGCCTGTCCTACCTGCGGCTCCTGCTCCGGTATGTACACAGCCAACTCTATGAACTGTCTTACAGAAGTGCTGGGTATGGGCCTGCGAGGCAACGGCACCATCCCTGCCGTATATTCAGCCAGACTGCGTCTGGCAAAGCATGCCGGAATGCAGGTCATGGAGCTGTTGAGAAAGAATATCCGTCCCAGAGATATTATGACGGAGGAGGCCTTTGAAAACGCACTGACTATGGATATGGCCTTGGGTTGTTCTACTAACTCCATGCTTCATTTGCCTGCCATTGCCAAGGAGGCCGGAGTACATATCAATCTGGATATTGCCAATGAGATCAGTAGCCGCACCCCCAACCTGTGTCATCTGGCACCGGCTGGAGAGACCTACATGGAGGATCTGGATCGGGCTGGCGGCGTTTATGCCGTTATGAAGGAGCTGACAAAGAAGGGCCTGCTTCACACCGATCTGATAACCTGCACAGGAAAGACGGTAGCAGAAAATCTGGAGGGAGTAGAAAACCTGGATGAGACACTGATTCGTCCCATTGATAAGCCTTACAGCACTACAGGTGGCATCGCTGTGCTGAAGGGAAATGTGGCAGAAAAAGGCTGCGTTGTCAAGAGAAGCGCCGTAGCACCGGAAATGATGGTTCATGAAGGGCCTGCCAGAGTATTTGACTCTGAGGAAGAGGCCATTGCTGCCATCTATGGGAAGGAAATCCATCCCGGGGATGTTGTGGTGATTCGTTATGAGGGACCCAAAGGTGGCCCCGGTATGAGAGAAATGTTAAATCCCACCTCTGCTATCTGCGGAATGGGTCTGGGAGAGAGTGTAGCACTGATTACGGACGGACGTTTTTCCGGAGCAACCAGAGGAGCTGCCATCGGTCATATCTCTCCGGAGGCAGCAGAAGGCGGTCTGATTGCTTTGGTAGAGGAAGGAGATCGAATCGCTATCGATATTCCTAATTGTACGATCCAGCTGAAGGTATCAGAAGAGGTTCTGGCAGAAAGAAGAAAGAACTGGGTATGCCCGGAGCCCAAGGTAAAGACCGGATACCTGGCAAGATATGCGAAGCTGGTATCCTCTGCAGCAGAGGGCGCTACATTAAGCTGACAT
>CAYMSZ010000053.1:0-9652 GCA_964393285.1 uncultured Lachnospiraceae bacterium
GAAAACATACATTTGATTTACATTGATCAGGCCAAATGATATAATTGTGTCATAAGATTTGGCTTTGAACCAGGCATTGGTTTCAAGCAACGCAAAGCAGGCAATAGAAAGGGCAGGAAAACCAGAGTGGAAGAGATCAAGCGAATAGGACGAGAATTAAAATATCATGGTGTTGTAGTAGATGTTTATGCAGATACTATGGAGATGCCGGATGGAAGAACAGCCATTTGGGACTATATTCATCATAATGGGGCAGCTGCTGTCATTCCGGTTATGGAGGACGGAAAGATATTGCTGGTAAAGCAATTTCGTAATGCCCTGGATCGGATCACCTTAGAGGTTCCGGCAGGCAAGCTGGATTATGTGGGAGAGCCCAGAATAGAGTGTGCCAGACGGGAACTGGAGGAGGAAACCGGCTATCGGAGCGATCATCTGGAATATCTTCTCAGTGTGAATACCACAGTGGCACTATGTAATGAACTCATTGAGATTTATGTAGCAGATCAGTTGATCCCCTCTAAACAGCACCTGGACGAAGACGAATTTGTGGATGTGCAGGCATATGAACTGGATGAATTATGCGACATGATCTACAAGGGAGAGATTTGCGATTCCAAGACAGTTGCAGCAATCCTGGCATACAAGGATCGATACCAAAGAAAGTAAAACAAACATGGTAACGGATACCCATAGCGCAAGGAGGAAAGGATGCAGGAAGAAATTCGTAATTTTATCCAGTACATGACAGAGACGAAGCACGCCGCAGGCAACACTGTGATTTCCTACGAAAGAGATTTGAAAAAGATGAGCAAATTTCTGGAGGAGCAGGGGATTCCTACGGTGGATCGGGTGACTACTACAGCTCTGAATATGTATATATTGTTCCTGGAAAGAAGCGGAATGTCTTCTGCTACCATTTCCAGAGCTGTGGCCACCATGCGCCGTTTTTATGATTTCCAGTTCAAACATGGAAGCTGCCACCAGGACCCGTCAGAGCTGCTGAAGGGACCAAGGGTTGAGAAAAAGCAGACTTCTACATTGACCCATGCAGACCGGAAGAAAATGCTGGGAGATGTAGGAACAAAGCCCAAACAGCTGAGAGACAAAGCCATGGTTTTAGCCATGGCCGAAGGCGTAAAAGCCAGTGAGATCATCAGCCTGAAAATGGCAGATCTGAATCTGAATTTAGGATATCTGACGCTTCGGGGAGAGCGGCACACCCGTACTATGCCTATGAGCCAAAGCTTGAAAGAGGCATTAAAGACCTATCTGGAAAAGGGGCGGGAAGATATGCTGCAAGGAAGACAAAGTGAGAATCTGTTCTTAAATTGCAGCGGAACGCCGCTGACCCGCCAGGGAGTTTGGAAAATGGTAAAAGGATATGGGGAGAAGATGGGGATTCCGGGACTTACCCCCGATCGTCTCCGGATACCTGTCCAGTCTTGATTTAGATCGTTTCTTCACCGAAGATCTTTTCCATGAAGATTTCACCCAAGGTTTCCTCTAGTTCCTCCTCGTCTTCCTCTAACAGATCAAAGGCAGGACCGTCAGGAGTTTCTGTGACTCTCAGAATGATCATATCATAGTCTGCATCCAGAATATCCTCATCTTCCTCCAGATCCGGATAAAAGGCGGCATAGGTGACGCCTTCATAATCAATAGAAGTCATATATTCCATCTTGGCAGTGCTGCCGTCTGCGGCAGTTAAGGTTACGATTTCGTTTTCTTTCATATCCAGCATAATGTTCCTCCTATCATTCATTCCTTACTGAGCCAGGGTTTCCCAAAGCTCGTATAATTGGTTCAGTTCCTCCTGGAGAGCATCCTGCTCTTTGGAGTATTCCAACAGCTTAGAAGGACTGGTGGCAACGGCAGGGTCAGCCATCATTGTGTTCAGTTCCTCTATTTTTTCCTCCAGAGAAGCAATGTTAGCCTCGCATTTGGACAAATCATTTTTTCGCTTGCGCTCTTTGGCCTGTTGTTCCTTCTGTGCTTTCCAATCCTGCTTGACCGTAGTTTCTGACAGGTCAGAGGAAGAAGAGTGGGAGACCATGGCTCCGTTACTCTTGTCAGACTCAGAGGAGCTGTCTTTGGCAGCCAGTTCTCCATGCTTTTCCAGGTAATAATCGTAGTTGCCTATATAATTGGTGAAGCATTCTCCTTCCAGATCCAGAATGCGGGTAGCCGTCTTATTGATAAAGTAACGGTCATGAGAAACATACAAGACCGTACCGGTATACTGGGATAATGCCTTCTCCAAAATTTCTTTGGAAACCATATCCAGGTGGTTGGTAGGCTCATCAAGGATCAAAAAGTTTGCCTCTGACAGCATTAGCTTTGCCAGAGAGAGGCGTCCCCGCTCACCACCGCTTAAATCTCCTACCCGTTTAAAGACATCCTCTCCGGTGAACAGGAAAGCAGCCAAAAGACTGCGAATCTCTGTATTGGTCATGGCAGGATGCTCATCAAGAATCTCTTCAAACAGAGTTTTCTCCATGTGAAGAACCTGGTGCTCCTGATCGTAATAGCCGATCTGTACCTTGGCACCTAAGGTGACACTGCCGGAATCCGGAGTAAGCAGATGATTGATGATCTTTAGCAAGGTAGTCTTGCCGGTACCGTTGTTGCCGATGATGGCCACCCGTTCCTCCCGATGAATGTCAAGATCTACATCATGAAACAGCTGCCGGGAGCCAAAGGATTTGGACAGCCCCCGGATCGTCAGCACATCATTACCGCTGACACAGCTGGGAGTAAACCGAACGGACATATCGCTTTTTACCTCAAAGGGCTTTTCCAGTCGCTCTATCTTCCCCAGCATTTTTTCTCGGCTTTCCGCCCGCTTAATGGATTTTTCCCGGTTAAAAGAACGAAGCTTCTGAATCACTTCTTCCTGATGCTTGATCTCTGCCTGCTGGTTCATATAGGCTTTTAGCTCCGCTTCCCGCAGCATGGCCTTTTTTTCTGCATAGGCAGAATAGTTTCCCTGAAAAACGGTAACCTTAGTATGGTCAATTTCAATGACTTTTGTGACGACTCGGTCTAAGAAATACCGATCATGAGCCACAATGATAACCGCTCCCGGATAATTCAGAAGAAAGGTTTCCAGCCAGGCAATGGAGTTCATATCCAGATGGTTGGTAGGCTCGTCCAAAAGAATCAGATCCGGCTTGGAGAGCAGCAGCTTACCCAGAGAGACCCGGGTTTTTTGACCACCGGACAGGGCGGACACAGGCTTGGAAAATTCCTCCTCGCTAAAACCGAGACCCTTTAATACGCCGGTGATCTCACTGCGAAGGGCATATCCGCCGGCATCTTCAAACTGGTGAGTGGCTTTGGCATAGGATTCCATCATGGTATCCAAAGCGGCGCCGGAGGCAAAGGGCATTTGCTGTTCCAGGGAACGAATCTTTTCCTCCAGAAGCAGGACATCTTTTTTTACCTCCATAAGGGCTTCGTAAATAGAATGGGAATCCTGAATATCCTGATGCTGTGCCAGATATCCCATGGTTTTTCCCTTGGATAAAATCACCTGACCGTCATCTGCCGGCATCAGACCCATGATAATCTTGAGCAGGGTACTCTTACCGGCTCCGTTGATGCCCACGATGGCAGCCTTCTCTCTGTCTTCTATGTAAAAATTTACATTGTGGAGAACTTCTTTCTCTACAAAGGATTTGCTGATATTATTGCAGGATAAAATCATAAAGGTTGCCTCCGCGGCTTGTGAAATTACAAAAGATTTGTTACAATCATGCAGTATATCACAGAAAACAGGATGAGGTCAAATATATGAAGAAAATCTTACTCATTGCAACCGGAGGTACCATTGCATGCCGGGAGACGGAGAATGGACTGGTACCTTTTGAAAGTCCGGAGGCTTTGTTAAAAGCAGTACCGGAGATAGAAAAAATCTGTCAGGCAGAGGCCATGCAGCTGTTCAATCTGGACAGCACCAACATACGACCGGAAAATTGGCTCTGCATGGCTGCCACCATTCGGGAACACTACGAGGAATACGATGGGTTTGTCATCACCCATGGGACAGATACCATGGCCTATACAGCAGCAGCTTTGTCTTATCTGATTCAGAATGCAGACAAGCCCATTGTGCTGACAGGCTCACAAAAACCCATGGACTTTGGAATCAGTGATGCCAAAAAAAATCTGCTGGACAGCATGACGGTAGCAGTAGATTCTCAGATGGCAGGAGTGTATGTGGTATTTGACGGCAAGGCGATTTTTGGCACCAGAGCCAGAAAGGTGAGAAGCAAAAGCTATGCCGCCTTTGAAAGTGTCAATCATCCGGTAGCAGCCCTTGTTTATGACGGTCATCTGATCCGGTATTTTTCCTCCCATGTCAAACCGGGAGGCCCTGTATTTTACGATCGGCTTCGCCCTTCTGTCTTTTTGCTGAAGCTGATTCCCGGCATGGACCCGGAGATTCTGGAATATGTAGGGGCTTTCTATGATGTCATTGTGATTGAAAGCTACGGCGTCGGCGGGATTCCCTTTGTGGATCAGAGCAATTTCCTGGAAAAGGTGCAGAAGCTGGAAAGCCAGGGCAAGGTGGTGGTGGTAACCACCCAGGTATTGTTTGAAGGCAGCGATATGAGTGTCTATGAAGTAGGACAAAAGGCCATGTCCTGCAGCACAGTGCTACAGTCTCTGGATATGACAGTGGAGGCAGTGGTCACCAAACTGATGTGGATTTTGGGCCAGACCAATGACATTCAGGAAATTCATCGTTTGTTTTACAAACCCATCCATCGAGATCTGTATATTTTTAACGAAAACGAAGAAGATTGTGAAAAATCCGAATAAAATGAGATAAGGGACAAATGGACACAAAATAAATGCAAGCGTTTGTTTTTGCGTCTATGAGAGCTGCAAAATACTGGTAACTTCCCTCAAAAAAAGGGTCAACAACGGGAAAATGTGAATAAAATGTAACGAGATTGTTAAAACAATTCAAACAAAAGGGAAAAAGCCCGTTATTTAGTTGACTTTTTGATGGTCAGGAATATAATGGAAAAGTAAATTTGGATCGCACAAGCGAAGATGGGAGAATTTCATGGAGAACAAAGAGATTTCAAATGCAGTAATAAAGAGATTGCCCAGATATCATAGATACTTAGGAGACCTGATGACTCAGGGAGTGGAGAGAATCTCCTCCCAGGAGTTAAGCGAGAGAATGAATGTTACCGCCTCTCAGATTCGCCAGGATCTGAATAATTTCGGTGGATTTGGTCAGCAGGGATATGGCTATAATGTGGCATATCTGTATCAGGAGATTGCAAAGATCCTGGGACTGGACCGTGAAAATGACATGATTATCATTGGCTGCGGCAATTTTGGACGGGCTTTGGCCAATTATCAGAATTTTGAACAGAGAGGTTTTGTAACCAAAGCAATCTTCGACAACAACCCGGACAAGGTTGGCAATCGTGTCCGCGGCATCCCGGTTCTGTACATGGACGAGCTGTCTAATTTCCTTCAGAACAATGACATTAAGATTGCAGTATTGACGATTCCCAGAACAGAAGCCCAGAAGGTGGCAGATGTACTGGTAGAGAACGGTATTAAGGCAATCTGGAATTTTGCTCATCTGGATTTGGAGGTGCCGTCAGATGTAGTGGTAGAGAATGTGCACTTGTCTGAGAGCCTGATGCAGCTATCCTACCGCATTGCGGAGACATCCAAGAAAAATAACTGATGGATGGAAGATCCGTCAGATGGAGCATACATGATAGTTGGAATCGGAAACGATATCATTGAAATAGAGCGTGTGAAAAAGGCCTGCACTTCGGAGGCCTTTTTGCGTCATGTTTATACCACAAAGGAATTGGAATTATTTTCAAGGTTCCCTGCCTCTCTGGCAGGGAATTTTGCTGCCAAGGAAGCAGTGGCCAAGGCGCTGGGGACAGGATTTTCCGGCTTTGGTCCAATAGACATTGAAGTGTTGCGGGAAGAATCAGGCAGACCCTATGTGGTGCTTTACGGGGGAGCCAGGGAACGGATGGAGCGCTGCAAAATTTCCCGGATATGGGTAACCATATCCCATGACAGGGAAGCAGCCATAGCGACGGCAGTGGCAGAGGGCGAAGACGGACAGAATTTTTGTTGAGTGACCATTTGCCCCCTTGTCTCATATGATACCAGGGGAGGGACCTGGAGAGGGAGAGGTTAAGAATGACTACAGTAGATAAGAGCGCCCGTGGGGCAGCCTACATCGATTTGCAGGCAATTCGTCATAATATCAGGGGGATACGGGCAGAGCTGCCGGCAACGACAAATCTCCTGGCAGTGGTAAAAACAGACGGTTACGGACATGGCGCCGTAGCGGTGGCACTGGCAGTCCAGGATATGGTTTCTTTCTATGCAGTGGCAACGGGAGACGAAGCCATCTCCCTGCGAAACGGAGGGGTGACAAAGCCTGTTCTGATTCTGGGATATGTCCATGAAAGCTACTATGAGGAATTAATGGAAAAGGACATTCGTCCCTGCTGCTACAGCCTGGAGACAGCGAAGAAGATGTCAGCCCAGGCAGTTGCCCTTGGCAAAAGGATGAAGGTGCATCTCAAAGTAGATACCGGCATGGGGAGACTGGGCTTTCAGGTGAATCCCCAGGGGATAGAGGAGGCTGTGGCCGCCTGCAGGCTGCCGGGACTGGAGATGGAAGGAATATTTACCCATTTTGCTACGGCAGATGAAACGGATAAATCCGGAACAGAAAGACAGATTCAACGGTATGATTTCTTTTGCTCGGAGCTGAACAAACAGGGAATCACCTTCCCCATTTATCATGTGGCAAACAGCGCAGCCATTCTGGATCTGCCGGAGCAGGGCCGCAGCATGGCTCGTGTCGGCATTGCTATGTATGGCTATTATCCCTCTGATGAGGTAAGGAAAGATCGGGTGAAGCTTCGCCCTGCCCTGAGTTTAAAAAGTCAGGTGATTCATATCAAATGGATGGAAGAGGGGGACACAGTCAGTTATGGCGCTACCTATCAGGTCCATGGCAGACGGAGAATCGCTACGGTACCCATAGGATACGGAGACGGGTATCCTCGCTCCCTGTCCAATCGGGGATATGTACTGATCTGTGGAAAAAGGGCTCCCATTTGCGGCAGAGTGTGTATGGATCAGATGATGGTAGATATTACAGATATTCCGGAGGCATCTCTGAATACGGAGGTTACCCTCATTGGAAAGGATGGAACAGAGGAAATTACGGCAGCCGGCTTGGGAGAATTGTCAGGACGCTTTCATTATGAACTGCTCTGTGATCTGAACCCCAGGATTCCCAGAATCTATGTAGAATCCGTCTGAGGAGAAAACAGCTTAGTCTGTATAGGAACGAAAGTTTTGTCAATACTTTACCTGGAGAGAATGTGTTCCCGGGAGAACATGACAGCATGACAAAACGGAGTGTATGAATATGATCATCAGACGAGGAGATGTTTTTTACGCAGATTTACGGCCGGTAGTCGGCTCGGAGCAGGGAGGAATCCGACCGGTACTGATTATCCAGAATGATATGGGCAATAAGCACAGCCCTACTGTAATCTGCGCGGCGATTACTTCCAGAATGAATAAAGCAAAGCTTCCCACCCATGTAGAGCTTCCCTGTGCAGAAAATGAAATGGAAAAGGATTCGGTCATTCTGCTGGAGCAGCTAAGAACGGTGGATAAACAGAGACTTCGGGAGAAAGTGTGTCACCTGAATGATACGAAGCTTCAGCAGGTGGATGAAGCACTGTTAGTCAGTCTGAGCCTCCATACATAAGCTTGGATATTGACGAAACGACAGATGAATGGTAGAGTAGAGATAATTTCCCACCAAAGGAGAACGAGAGAACAATGGAAGACGGCAGTCCATTGCGCAGGATACTGCGCGCATTGGGTTTACAGACAGAAGAAGATACAGTCACACAAGAGGACATCAAGACAGTAGTACAGGAAGGCAGAGAACAGGGACTGTTGGAAGCGGATGAAGCCCGCATGATTGATAATATAGTAGGAATGGGCGAGACAGAGGCAGGGGACATTATGACCCATCGCCGCAGTATGGTTGCTCTTTCCGCAGACACGACACTGGGACAGGCATTGGAAACGATGCTGGAGGAGACCAATTCCCGCTTCCCTGTATATGGAAATAACCTGGATGACATTCGGGGGATACTGTATCTGAGGGATGCCGTAATCTGCAGAGAAAAGGGAGAGAATAAGGACACTCCCATCGGAGAGATTCCGGGACTGCTTCGGGAAGCACATTTTACACCGGAGACCAGAAGTGTGCGCCTGCTGCTGCAGGAAATGCAAAAGGATAAACAGCACATGACCCTGGTAGTAGATGAGTACGGACAGACGGTAGGTCTCATTACCATGGAGGACATTCTGGAAGAGATTGTAGGAGATATCTACGATGAGTATGACCAGGCAGAGGTCATGATTACGCCCCTGGAGGGCGGTGCATATCTGCTTCAGGGCCTGACTCCTCTGGAGGATGTGGCAGAGCAGTTAGGGATCAGCTATGATGAAAACTTCGACACCTTAAACGGCTTATTGATCTCAGAGCTGGATCGGATTCCCGCAGACGGGGAGAGATTTGATGTGACCTATCAGGGCTATGTATTTCATGTGCTGCAGGTGAAAAATAAGATGATTCAGGTGGTTCGGGCGGTGCCTTTGCCAAAGGATGAGACAAGTTCTACTTGAAGTCCGATAAAAGTAGTGTTAAGATAAAACAAGTTTGTGACCGGGATCTGGCGGCAGATTCAGAGATTGTCACAGAGAGATATGGAAGATAAAGGAGAGATTTTATGTCAGGACATTCCAAATTTGCGAATATCAAGCATAAAAAAGAAAAGAACGACGCAGCAAAGGGTAAGGTTTTCACCATTATCGGTCGTGAAATTGCAGTAGCAGTAAAGGAAGGCGGCGCAGATCCGGCTAACAATAGTAAGCTTCGTGATGCCATTGCCAAGGCAAAAGCCAATAACATGCCCAATGATACCATTGATCGCGGTATCAAAAAGGCAGCAGGTGATTTGGGCAGTGTAAATTACGAGAAGCTGACCTATGAGGGATACGGCCCCAATGGAGTAGCCATTATTGTGCAGACTCTGACAGATAACCGTAACCGTACCGCAGCCAATGTCCGCAGTGCGTTCACCAAGGGCAACGGCAGCATCGGCACCCAGGGCAGTGTGTCTTACATGTTCGATGAGAAGGGTGTCATCGTCATTGAGAAGGATTCTGAGGACTATGATTTTGACATGGAATTCGATGATCTGATGATGGTAGCCTTAGAGGCAGGCGCAGAGGATCTGGAAGAGGATGATGACTGCTTCGAGATTTATACCGCACCGGAAGCCTGCAGTGAGGTTCGTGAGGCACTGGAGAAAGAGGGCATCCCTATGTCCTCCGCAGAGGTAGCCATGGTACCTCAGAACTATGTAGATGTGACAGACCCTGACGCTGTTAAGTGTCTTCAGAGAATTCTGGATCTGTTAGACGATGACGATGATGTGCAGGCTGTATACCATAACTGGTCCGAATAAGAAGCATATCCGGTAAAAGACATACCGAATAAAAATACATACCAAATAAAAGAACATATGGGGAGATTCCGATCTGTAGAGATTGG
>CAYMSZ010000054.1:0-9449 GCA_964393285.1 uncultured Lachnospiraceae bacterium
ATTTTAAATATTTCCCGACAAAGGGATACCCTATCCCATTTGTCCCTGGCATCGTAATGCCCCACAAATGACATGATGCCACGTATTGCTTCATTGCTGCGCAATTTTCGCAATGCTGCAAAGGGCGTGAGACCATCGATTTTTTCGTGCTTTGCACTCTCAAAATCGATGAAACATTCGAATTCCGCTCATTTTTCTACGAAAAATGGCTACATTCTCATGTTTTGCGGTCCCCATAGACACAAAAGTAAATGCAAGCATTTATTTTGTGTCCATTTGTCCCTTGTCTCACCATTATATGAGTTGCCTGTATAAATCTCAAGAAATTTTTTATGAACTTTAGATGAATAAAAAAAACAAGAGATATGTATGATGTCCATACTATCTCCTGTTTTGTTATGATTTAAGGGTCAAAAGTTCTCATATCTGCGCTGGTTTCTTCTGCGCTTGGCCAACTCATCATAGAGCAATACTTCGATGAGGTTTCTCAGGTTTCCTCCTGGCTCAGGCATAGGCGGCACAGGCTCCCCTCCGGGACCAGGCATGGGCGGCGCACCTCCACCGGGTCCTGGCATGGGTGGTGCACCTCCACCGGGACCTGGCATAGGCCCAGGCATGGGCGGTGCCGGAGGCTTTACCGGTTGAACCGGCGGTAAAATCCGGTTTCCCCAGGGTTCGGAGCAATTGTTGCAGATTCCCATGGCTGTCATGGTGGAAGAATATGGATTCCCGGCGGTCACTACCTGTTCCATTCCGTCGCACAACCTTTTCAGGGTCACCTGATCCGGATATTCATCATAGATAAAGCTGCCTTTATAGTCGATACGGTCACAGAGCTGCTCCACCACTCGCTGTATTTCCTTCACCTGAGCCGGATACATCTGTTTCCAATACTCTCTCTCCTTTTCCTCCCTTCGCACCGGATTCATCATGGGTACCCAGGCTTCGAAGGCCATACCATAGGATTCCGGATACTCCTTGTCTCCGGGGAATTCTCTATTATAATGGAGATCATTCATATATATTTCCTCAGATTGATGATTTCTATTAGCATCATATGAGAAAATTTCTTACTTTGTGATAAATCAAAGGGTTACCGGGTGTTCATTCTTTTGTAGCAGAATGGTCAGCACAAACTCGTCCTGCTCCACAGTACAATTGACGGTTCCGTGATATTTGTCGGCAATATACCGCATATTTCGCAGGCCATAACCATGGTTTTTCTCATCGGATTTGGTAGTGACAGGTAATCCATTGCTAAGATCCGGTTTTTTATGATATGTGTTGCGGAATGTCAGCACCACAGAATCCCCTCTGGATAAGGAATGTATATTGATCTGTCGTTTTTCTGTCTCCGGGATCTGTACACAGCTTTCAATGGCATTGTCCATAGCATTGCCAAAAATGGTGCATAAATCCAGCGGCTTCACAAAATCAAACATCCTTCCATCGATATAAGGAACACAGGTAATTTCTTTTTCCTGGCAGAGCTGTAATTTTTCTCCTAATATCACATCAATGACTTCATGTCCGGTCTCCACCTTGCTTTCATACGGACGAATTTCTTCTATCATCTGCTGAATGGATGCCTGCATTTCTTTTTTATTTCCATCGGACTCCAGATACAGCAGGATATTCTTCATATCGTGATATTTTCGGTTGATGACATCAATATCACGAAGTTTTTGCTCGAATTGCTGCTGCTGACTTTTCAGCACATACTGCATCTGTGTTTCTTGGATTTTTTCATATTGATTTGAAGAACGCCCCACTCCTCCGATCAGAGTAATGATTGCCACCAGACAGCATACCGTCATGGCAATCTGTAGCATTTTATTATCCTGGCTTTCCATCTGGCTAAAAATAAACCGAATATACAGGAAAGGGATCACAGAGGCTAATGTCAGAATAATATTGTAGCCATCCAGGTGTATCTTCCCGATCTCAGGGAGTAAACAATGCGTCCCATAGATCAGCATACATTCCAATCCGGTAAAAATCAAAATATATAATGTTCGTATCCACAGACTTCCCTCATACAGGTAATTGATTCCACAAAGCAAACGGGATACACTGCTAAGCAACGGCCAGACACTGTTATCCACCAGCAGAAAAATCAGGGCCACAAAGCAGCACAAAGGCCATTTCATTCTGCTCCAAAGGCGGACATATATCACATAATAGCACCAGGTTCCTGCCAAAAATTGCAAGGCAGGCATACTGCCCCATCCATAGCCTTCCACATACCGGTGAAGTCTCTCCTGAAGCAGAATGTGAACGATCAAAAAAATAAGTGTCAGACCAATACGGCCAGGTTTTCTCTTGAAGGCATCCGGTTCCTCATACAAAAAGAACACCAGGATTGCTGTCACCTGTCCCACTCCCACTAAGATTGGTGAGAACCAGTTTCCCATCATATTGCTCCTCCTATTTTCCTAAGTAGGTTGACCAGGCTTCCAGAAACTCTTTCCTGCGATATCGGCTGATAGACAGCAGCTGTCCATTGATCCAGATATTATTTCCCTGAATCTTATCCACATACTGCAGATTCACCAGAAATGATGTATGGCAGCGAAAAAACGGTAATTTTTCCAGAGCCTTTTCGAAGGAACGAAGGGAAGCATTGGCAGGAATTACCTGATCCTTTGTATGAACGATCACCTTATGGTTAAAAGTCTCCAGATAACAGATATCATTGGCATTGACCTGATAGATTCCGTCTGCATTGACAATCTCCAGATGTATAGGAGCCGCCTGTTGCAGTTTATATAATGCACGATCCATGCGTATTTTGATTCCCGTATAGGACACCGGTTTTACCACAAAATCCATGGCATCTACGCCATATCCCTGTATGGCATATTGGATCATGCTGGTCACAAAAATCAGAATCACTTTTTCATCCTGCCTGCGTACCAGGCGAGCTGTCCTGAGTCCGTCCATCTCTCCCATCATGATATCCATAAACAAAATATCCAGCTGTTTTGGATAATGCTCTACCAGTTTTTCTCCGCTGGAATAGACCGTTATCTGCATTTTTGTTCCTGTCTCTGACTCATATTCTTTCAGGCAATCTACCAGTATCTTCTGATCAAAGGCAGAATCTTCCACGATTGCTACATGTACCATACTGTGTTCTTCCTCTCGTATCTTCTCATCTCTTTCTACTTTGTTAAATATTATCACAAATTGTTCTGTGAAGTAACCTATAATTTGGTTCAAAATACCAAATGGCAGATTTCTGCGACTAAATAACAGTTTTTTAC
The DNA here is from genome assembly GCA_964393285.1 of uncultured Lachnospiraceae bacterium. Classification (GTDB taxonomy): domain Bacteria; phylum Bacillota; class Clostridia; order Lachnospirales; family Lachnospiraceae; genus RGIG7193. The sequence goes on from CAYMSZ010000054.1 coordinate 3,267, forward strand.
CGCCATCCGGATGATTTCGACGCAGATTCTGACACTTGGTGTATCCCCCTTTTTTTCTTCCTTTGTTATGCTAAAATCATAACGAAATATATCTGATTCATTTTTAAGGAGGAATGAAAATGGATAAACATATAAGCCGTCGTGATTTCCTAAAGGGTGCCGGTGCTATGGCTGCTATGGGCGTGTTAGGTGCATGTTCCGCCTCTGCCGATGAGACAGTTGCCAGCTCTAACGCTGCCGAGCCCCAGGTTGTCACAGAGACTGTCACTGTGACAGAAACCGTGGAGCGTGAGACTTGCGAGCTTCCAATCCCCGAAGCTGCTGCCCCCGAAAAAACCGAGTATACCTGTGATGTGCTGGTAATTGGTGGTGGTTTTGCCGGACTGAACGCCGCCGCTGCTGCCGCAGATGCCGGCCAGAGTGTTGTTATGATTGATAAGGGGCATCCCGGTTACTCCGGTCTGAGCCCTTGGCCCAGCTCTCATCGTTGGGCTGACCCGGAAATGGGTGATGATCTGGATGCCTTGCGCACCTGCATCAACCACGGTTCCGAATATATCGGCAACATGGAATGGTATGAAGTGTGGCTCAACGAGTCCAAGCAGACCTATGAGCGTCTGAGAGACTGGGGTATTCTGGATCAGTATGATCGTGCCACTGAAAGCGGATATTACGAGACAAAAGATTACGCCGGTTATCGTGAAGCCTATGCAGAACATGACCGTCGTACCAAGTTTGAAGCGGTTTTAAATGACAAAGGAATTGAGTATGCCGATTACACTATGGTTACCAATGTTATCGTAGAAAATAATAAAGTCTGCGGCGCTGTCGGTTTCCATGTTCCCAGCGGTACAATCATCACATGTCATGCCAAGGCTGTTGTCATGTGTATGGGTGGCGGCTGCTACAAACCCACTGGTTTCCCTACCGGCGGTGTCACCTTCGACGGTGAGTACATCGCCTACAATCTGGGTCTGCCCATCTGTGGCAAGGAATTTGATGATTTCCATATGACCCTTTCCTGGGCTCCCGGTAATGCTTTCCTGAATAATAACTGGACCTATCTGGACAACTGCTGGCTGTGTGGTGGTGATATCACTTCCGATACTGCTGTCTCCTATGCTACCACCAAGGGAAAAGTCATGGTTCTGGATCGTGTTACCAAGGCTACCAATGGTCTGTCCCTTAATGACGGTTCCAGCGTGGAGGATATGTCTGAGCAGAATGTCACACGTCGTGGTGGCTCTTCTTCAGAGAATCCCAATGAAGTGCGTACCGGCAAAAACAATGATACCATGTACAAGGGTGATATCTACGGTGCTGCTGTTGGTTTTGGTGCTCACCTGACCAACGGTGTATTCTGTGGATGGGATGACACCGAAGGAAAGACCAGTATCGAGGGTCTGTATGTAGCCGGTGACGGTATGAATGGTGCCGGACCTACAGGTTCCGCCTATCCCTGCGGTGTTGGTTTCACCTCCAACTTCGTGTCCCTGCAGGGCAACCATGCCGGTGCTGCTGCTGCTTCCTATGCTGCCGGTGCAGAACTGACTAAAATATCTGCTGAAAGAGTTGCTGAGGAAACCGAGGCCATCCAGGCTCCTTTGAATGTGGAGAACGGTTTTGACCCCAACTGGGCAAGAGATCAGCTGATGAATATCATGTCCCCTTACTGGGTATATATCGCCAAGAGTGAAGAAACCCTGCAGGCTGCCCTTACCCAGGTTGAAATTCTGCGTGACAAGGTAATGCCAAAGCTGCAGGCTGCCAACTACCACGATGTGCGACTGTGTCTGGAAATGCAGCACAAGATCCTGAATGCAGAGTTATCCCTGCGTGCCAGCCTGGCTCGTAAGGAAACCAGAGGTCTCCACTATCGTACCGACTATCCTTATCGTGATGACGAGAACTTCCTGTGCATCCTGACTCTGCAAAAGAATGCCGACGGCACGATTGACATTGAAAAGGTTCCTGTCAAAGATGAGTGGAAGGGTGATCTGAATGCTGATTACAAGGATCGTTATACCTACTACTTCCCCAATGAGCTGGAGACCTTGGGTCTGCCTGCAGAAGAAGCTTCCACCGGCTGGGGTCACTAAGGAATATCAGGAAAGGAGAATATCATGAGCGTAGCAAGATATGATTTAAATAAATGCATCGGATGCAAGAGTTGCGTCAAGGTATGTCCTATGGACGTATTCCGTTTCGATGAGGTAAACCAGAAATCCGTCATTGCTTATCCGGAAAACTGCCAGAGCTGCGGACAGTGCTTCGTGAACTGCGCTGGTCGCTCCCTGACCATTGTAAACGATATGTACGGATACGCACAAACCTCTTACCGTGCTGCAACTACCGTTCCTATGAACCATTTCGCCCAGGATGTTGTTGAGCGTTCCTAAACTTACATCCGCAAGTATATCATCTCGAGAGTTAAGGGACAAATTCCACGTTTTGTGTCCATTTGTCCCTTGTCTCATCTTAATAAAGATGGACTAGTTCAGGTAACACCCGAGCTGGTCCATCTTTCTATTTCTTATACGTTCTTTACATTCAATGCCCGGATTGCATTCAATACGGCAATGACCATGACGCCTACATCGGCGAAAATAGCAAACCACATATTCGCAATTCCGAATGCGCCCAATACCAGACAGGCAAATTTAATTACCAGGGCAAAGGCAATATTCTGGTAAACAATTCCCAGACATTTCTTAGAAATCCGAATTGCCTTGGAAATCTTCATGGGATCGTCATCCATCAAAACCACATCTGCCGCTTCGATAGCAGCATCGGAGCCCATGGCTCCCATGGCAATGCCGATATCCGCTCGGGAAAGCACCGGGGCATCGTTGATGCCATCTCCTACAAAGGCCAGCTTATCCTTTTCCTGCTTTGCACTCAGCAGCTCCTCTACCTTTTCCACCTTATCTCCCGGCAAAAGCTCGCTGTATACCTGATTCATACCCAGTGTATCTGCCACCTGATCTGCCACCTTCTTCGCATCTCCCGTGAGCATTACGGTCTTTTCTACGCCGGACTTTTTCAGTTCGGCTATAGCCGCTTTTGCATGAGGCTTTATAATATCAGAAATCACAACATGCCCCGCATACTCTCCGTTTATTGCCAGATGGATAATGGTTCCTACACTGTGGCAGTCAAAATACTCAATATTCAAATGCTTCATCAGCTTGCTGTTGCCTGCGGCAACTGTGATTCCGTCTACCTTGGCAATCACTCCGTTTCCGCTGATTTCCTGAACATCGCTGACCCGGCTTCGATCCAGTTCCTTCCCGTATGCCCGCTGCAGACTCTTGCTGATCGGGTGGGAGGAGGAGCTTTCTGCCAAAGCTGCATACTCCAGAAGCTTTTCTCTCTCCATCTTGTTGTGATGAATGCCATCTACCTCAAAAACACCCTGGGTCAGGGTACCGGTTTTATCAAATACCACGATTTTTGTGTTAGAAAGCGTCTCTAAATAGTTGGAGCCTTTGATCAATATTCCCTCTCTGCTGGCTCCGCCGATTCCTGCAAAGAAGCTTAAGGGTACGCTGATTACCAAAGCACAAGGGCAGCTGATAACCAGGAACGTAAGGGCACGGTAAATCCAGTCTCCCCATGCCGGTGACAGTCCCATAAACAGCATTCTGGCCAGAGGAGGCAATACTGCCAGTGCCAGTGCTCCATAACAAACGGCAGGCGTGTACACCTTGGCAAATTTGGAGATAAAGTCCTCAGACTTTGACTTTCTGGAGCTGGCATTTTCCACCAATTCCAATATTTTAGATACAGTGGACTCTCCAAATTCCTTGGTGGTCTGAAGCTTCAAAACACCAGTCATATTGATGCAGCCGCTGATAACCTCGTCCCCTTCCTTGGCTTCCCTGGGCAGGCTTTCTCCCGTCAGCGCGCTGGTATTCAGGCTGGAGTTTCCCTCCAAAATCACTCCATCAATGGGAACCTTCTCACCAGGCTGAACGATGATAACACTTCCCACCTGGACTTCATCCGGATCTACCTTTTCCAGCTTTCCGTCATGCTCTATATTGGCATAGTCAGGGCGAATGTCCATAAGTGCGCTGATATTTCTGCGGCTTTTTCCTACTGCATAGCTCTGGAACAGTTCTCCAATCTGATAGAACAGCATTACCGCAATGGCTTCATTGTACTCTCCGCTCTTCTCATAGATTGCCAGAGCAAACGCTCCCACTGTAGCAATTGCCATAAGAAAATTCTCATCGAATACTTTTCCGTTGACGATGCCTTTTCCGGCCTTCTTCAGAATATCATAGCCGATAACCAGATACACAACCAGGTAGAGAACCAGCCTGGGAATTCCTTCTGTAGGGATAATATTCAGAGCAAGCGTCATTACCGCAGCAATGATAATACGAACCAACATTTTTTTCTGTTTTTTCGTCATGTGCAATGTTCTCCTATTTCATAAAATTTCGCAACATTCAATGTCTATTATATCTTTGTAAAGGATGGCGCCCTGTCTGTAGATTTCATTACATCCAGGGCGCTTCGCATCAATATTAAAGATAAATCTCGCAATCGTCTTCTACCTTCTTGCAGTTTTTCACCACTGCCTTCATAACTTCCTTCTCAGAATTCTCATCCTCGAATTCGACGATCATTTTCTGTGTCATAAAATTTACTACAGCACTCTTTACTCCAGGTGTTTTCTTTGCTGCATCTTCCATCAGATTTGCACAGTTGGCACAGTCTACTTCGATTTTGTATGTTTTTTTCATAGCCCCAATCTCCTTTTTATTTTAACATTTGAATAGGTGTTCAATTGTTTCTAGGAGCAGTATAGCACTAACATACAGTACCGTCAATCTTTTATCTCATATATTTTAAAAAAATTTGTTTTATTTTTGCGGATGACCAATCTTGCATAATTTACATATTTGTGTTGTAATAAAAGAAGAAAATTTTGCGAGGTCAAACCATATGATTTTATACCATGCCAGTAAAGAAATCGTGGAATATCCCGAAATACGAAAGGCAAAATATACAAAAGATTTTTCTTGGGGTTTTTACTGTACAAATAATTTCGAGCAAGCTGTGCGTTGGGCAAAACGTGGAGCCGGAACTCCTGTTGTCAATTATTATAACTATGAACCCAACGATAAATTGTCTATCTTAAAATTTGAAAGCATGAGTGATGAATGGCTGGATTTTATAGCAAAATGTCGGAGTGGAGAGAGTCATAACTATGACATTGTAGAGGGTCCCATGGCAAATGATACCATATGGAACTATGTAAATGATTTCATTGCCGGAAATATAAGTAGAAAACAGTTTTGGGTCTTAGCTGAGTTTCGGTATCCCACCCATCAAATAAGTTTTCATACCTTATCAGCCCTCAACTGCCTGACGTTTCAAAAAAGCGAGGTTTTGTATGATGAACAACATTAAGAACGATTTATTCTATGTCTGTTCTTTGATTGAATTTACAGCAAGACAGACAAAAAATAAAAGAGCTGTCATTGTGAACGCATTAGGCAAAGCAGGTATCGAGAAACAACTTCTCGATGCAGAGGTGAATCATTGTCTTTCTTTTGAACAGGTGAGTAGTGAAATTACAGAATATTACCATATACCACAAGGCGATTTCGACACCATCTCAAGTTGCAAATATAAAATCCCCAGTTACCTGGACATCGGGAAACTCTATAGCATTATGATCTTAGATTGTGCAAAAGAAGGAGATCTTGCAGATGAAACCTTCAAGATTTTTTCCTCCTTCATTAGTGATGAAATTTCCGATTTTTCTACAGATTTATATTATCAGAATCCGAGCTATTTGGAATGCTGTTATCAAGCCGGATATTTGTTAGACTGATTCCGGCCGCCGTTGGCCATGACCATACAGATTAAATCTTTTTTATGCCGTACGACTGTTTTCGTGCAAACAACTATATTTATTAGCCGTACGGCTCTGTCAATCTATTTTTTCATATTCTCGGAATCTTGCTCCTTACTCTCCTTTTCCTGTTCCGCCAGATATTTTTCCACTATGCGCTCCATAAATTTTTTCTCCATTTTTTTATAGCCCTTTACAGTATTGGTTTCTACCCATTTATAACCCCTTACAGTATTGGTTTCCACCCACTTATAACCCTTTACGGTAGCTTTCTCGATTTCTTTGTATCCTTTCACTGTGGCTTTTCCGAT
>CAYMSZ010000055.1:0-6360 GCA_964393285.1 uncultured Lachnospiraceae bacterium
GGACCGCAAAACACTAAAACACCCTTGGGGAGGAACATGATTGGTACGCGTAGCCATTGTAGATGATGAAAGAGAAACGAGAGACACATTAAAAAAATATGTAGAGAATTATTTTGAGTCTGTAGGCAAGGAAGTATCAGTGATTTTGTATGCCGATGGCAGTGAATTGGTACGAATAAAGCCTCATTCTGTGGACATCATCCTTTTAGATATTCAGATGGAGCAGATGAATGGAATCCAGGCGGCCAAACAACTTCGGGAAAAGGACGAGGATGTTCTGATTATATTTATTACCAATATGGTGCAGTATGCCATTGAGGGCTACTCTGTAGATGCTCTGGATTTTGTTCTGAAGCCGGTAGACGAGGCCGCTGTGGACAGAGAACTGGAAAAAGCCAGAAAGCGTCTGGATAGAAGAGAGGCTCCTACCATTCACGTAAAAAATGGGGAAGGTGTCTTTGTAGTGGATACAGACGAAATTCTCTATGCAGAAACCTATGAGCGTCATTTGCTGTTACATACCATTAAGGGAGACCTGTGCTGTCACGACACCTTGGCTGCTATGGAGGCCAGACTTCCCCATTGGTTTTTCCGCTGTCACAGTGCCTGCCTGGTGAATCTGCGCCGGGTAGAACGAATTCAGGGAAATGATATCCTGATTGGAGGTCATCGGGTACCCTTAAGTAAACATCGCAAAAAAGAATTCATGCAGGCTATGACAGGAGATATGAAGGAGATGCTGTAATTTGCAGAGTCAGGTGCAAGGTATAAAGGAGATGCTGTGATATGTGGAGTCAAGTGCAAAATTTGATCGTTCCCTTCCTTTCTATGGGGATTCAGTCTGTCTTATTATGGTATATGGTTTACGGAGGCAGCGGGGAATCCTTTTTGACCTTTATTACAGGGACCAGAAAGGGGAGAACCGGGGAAGCAGACACCTTTTCCAATACCGGAGAGATTGTCATCCACCCTGTCACCCAGCGGATTCTGACGGTGCTTTTTGCTGTGTTGGGAGTGCTGGTAGCAGGTTCCTACCTGGGTCGGACCAATACAGGAGATGGCCCCTATTACAGCATGGCGATCAAGTTTGTTGCGCTTTATTTTGCCTTATATCTCTGGCTTCACATGAACCGTCGGATCTCTTTTTATTATGCAGTTATCTTCCATGTATCCTATGATGTCTGCGATCTGGTAGTTTTTGTGATTTTGCTTCGGTATTTTGGCGTAGACCTAAATGGGGATGCTTCCCTGGCAGGAACCCTGCTTCACACGATTCTTTCCACCTTTCTTCAGCTTGCTGTGATTTTTATTATGAAACAATTTCTGGAGAAGGATCGAAACCGCAGCCTTTCTTATAATCAGATTTTTCTTATCGTTCTTGCTGTGATTCCCTATCTTTATATGAGAGATTTGGGGTACTGGCTGCCTCTGAGCAATGACGACATCGGCACCACCAGCCTCATTGCCTTGAGTATTACGGCAACCATTGCGTTGATTCTCATTATTGGCAATGAAAAAACAGTATATTATCATATCCAGCAAAATGAACTGTACAAACTGCAGCAGATGATAGAAAGACAGCATGAACTTTATGAGATGCGTAAGGAAAGTGTAGAGCTGGTGAATCAGAAATATCACGATATGCGTCACCAGCTGGTGGCAATTTTGGGAATGGAGGATGTGGAAGAAATCCACAGCTATGTCCGTTCCATTCGTGAGGAAATTCGCCCCTTTGAAAATTTCTTTCACAGCGGCAATCCTATGCTGGATGTGATTCTGACAGATAAGATGGAGGTATGCAGCAAGGAAAATATCCAACTGGTACCTACTGTAGAAGCCCATGCTCTGGATTTTATGGATACGGCAGATCTGTGCACCATTTTCGGAAATGCTCTGGATAATGCCATTGAGAGCTGCCGGGACATCCCGGAGGAAAGTGCCAGACGGATTACGCTAAAGGTGCGGACAGTGAGAGGTTTTCTGGTAGTCAATGTGGAAAATCCCTGCCGTCACAGACTGCGGATACAGAATGGAAGATTCCTCAGTACCAAGACAGGACAAGGAGATCATGGCTATGGAATGGAGGGGATTCGGCACACCGTAGCCAGGTATCAGGGGGAGATGGAAGCAGGGATCCAGGAGGACATGTTTATCATGACGATACTGATTCCTTTGTAATCCAACCAGACGCGAAATTCGCCCAATTAGACAAATTGCGTTTTCATTTTGTCAATAATATGTTAAAATGTACTCAATTGTGATTATGATTTCACAAGAACCGAATTCATAGGAATTCCAGTAAGGGATTCCAGAAAGGGGATAAAACAATGAGGAAAAATGGTATTTCACGTAGAGATTTCCTGAAGGGTGCAGCCGCTGGTGCAGCCGCTGTAGCCGTAACTGGAATCCTGGGTGCTTGCTCTTCCGGCACAGAAGAGACACAGGCTCCTACTACGCTGGCACCTGAGACCCAGGCTCCTGAAACTCAGGCACCTGAGACCCAGGCACCTGAGACTGTTGCTGCTACTGAGGGGGCAGCAGAAGGCGGCGAAGCAGGTGGTGCAGGCGGCCCTGGCGGTGGCCCTGGTGGTCCTGGCGGCGGATCTGCAACTCCCATCGAGCCTTTCGTATCCTCTGCTACAGAGGATGGTCGTGTAAAGGGTTATTCCGGTCCTGGCGATTGGCTGGGTACTGCTCCTGAGATCACACCTGATGAGACCGTAGATGTAGATGTCGTAGTAGTAGGTGCCGGTCATGCCGGAACAGAGGCTACTCTGGCAGCTACCCAGGCTGGTGCATCTGTTGTACTGCTGGAGAAGCAGGACGGCGATCTGTTCAGCTGGTACGGCGAGGATATCTGCGCATACAACACCAAGCTGGCAAAAGAGCATGGCTTTGAGGAGTATGATCTGGGTGCTATCACCAACGAGTATGTAACTCGTGCCGGTGGTCGTTGCAACCCTGATGTAGTAAGAATGTTCGTTCAGAATTCCGGCCCTATGATGGATAACCTGATTGAGGTTGCTAAGGAAGTATGTGCAAATAAGGAAGAGTACGCTGAGGTAGAGGGCATCAAGGGTACCGTTCTGGAGAGCGGTGTTCTGGGTCTGGAAGAGATCATGGTAACCTATGACAACACCAAGGACGGACAGCTGTTCATCCAGTGTCAGATGGATCCTGAGAAGATCAAGGCTGGCGTAGATCCTTTCGATGCTGAGAAGCTGACCGGCTATCCTATCGTAACCGGTACCAAGACCTGGGCTGGCACAGTAACCTTTGCAGGTCTCTACAATGAGGAGCCTATCAATGGTGTTGCTGCTAACTCTACTTTCAAGTATGTACTGTCCGGTCTGCTGGCATATGCAGCAAAGAACGGCGCACAGATTAAGTTCAACGCTCCTGCACAGGTTCTGGTTCAGAACGAGGATGGCGATGTAACCGGTGTCATTGCTAAGGTAGATGACAAGTATGTACAGTACAACGCAGCAAAGGGCGTTATCCTGGCTGGTGGTGACTATGCAGCAAACGCTGATATGTGCTGGGCTCTGCTGAACGAGTACATGGAAGAGAATGAGCGTCTGGGTGGTTCCAAGGATTCCTTCTATTCCTTCATGGGCGGCCGTAACGGTGAGTCTGTGAAGATGGGCTGCTGGGCAGGCGGATTCATCGATCCCGCTCCTCGTGGAACCATGATCCTGGGCGGCGGTATCTCCTCTCCTTGGGGCACCAACAGCTGTCTGTGGCTGAATGCTAAGGGCAAGCGTTACTGCAACGAAGGTAACATTATGGCTACCAACCGTGCAACCTTCCTGCAGGAGAAGGGTACCGGCGTTATGATCGTAGCAAAGAACTGGATTGACAGTGTCTGCAACTCCGGTCTGGAGCACAGCGGTCCCGACTGGGGACGTCCTGATTTCTGGACTGACTTTGCAGAGGGCATGAACAGTGAGCCTGATGAGAACCATCAGATCTCCATCAAGACCGGTACCATCATGGAGCGTGGTTACAGCACCATGTACAAGTGCGATACCCTGGATGAGCTTCTGGAGATCGTATGGCCGGATGATCCTGAGGTAAGAGAGACTGCTAAGGCAAGCATCGAGCACTACAATGAGATGTGCCATGCAGGTCTGGATACCGATTATGGTAAGGGTTCCTGCGCTATGGTTCCCATCGAAGAGGGTCCTTTCTTCGCAACCGTAGGCAACATTTCTCAGTCTGCTCCCACTCCTTCCATGGTTACCATGACTGGTCTGATGACAGATGAGAACCTGAACTGCATCCGTAACGATAACAGCAAGATCAAGGGTCTGTACGCAGCTGGTAACAGCTTAGGCGGACGTTATGGTCTGGGTTACAGCTGCCCTAGTGCAGGTAACAGCTTAGGTATGGCTCATACCCATGGCTGGTGCGCAGGTCAGATCGTAGCTGCTCTGTAAACCGTACATAAAATGCCGGGTCGTTTCAGCCTGACCGCGGTATCATACCCGGCATTTTGGTAAGATAGGGGGGTCTCCTTCTTTCCCTCGAGTTGCGCAGGCAATGAGAGCTGGAAGGAGACCCTTTCCCTGTTTTGTAAGTCAAAACAGGTTGACAGAAGAATCGAGTTGTCTTTTGACCTTTTGACCTATGTCTCACAGGGTGAGAAGACGATTGGATTGTCTTGTCAAACAGACAGGATGTTTACGGGAATAGAAGGTAGAGAAAACCTGTAAGCCCGAAAGCGTAAATTGTATAGGAGGAGACCACAGAATGGAATTCATCAAGCGTGTCGAACAAATGGAAGCGGAACATGACGCTCTCTATGAAGAACTGCAGAAGAATCCTTTTAACATGGACGAACTTTTTAAAACCATAGCCAAAACCCTGCGTCACGATTATGTGGGATTTGAACAGAAATATCCTTATTACGATGCGGCTACTTATAATACATATCTTTATACCAATTATCGATATGGAATGCTGACAATCAATATGATGGCCAGATCCATGAATCAGTTTACAGTGGACATGCATGATCGAAATCTGCAGTTTCACTGCGACGACTGGATCGATTATCGCAACCTGGCAGCCAAATATCGGGTACGAGCCACAGAGGACTGCCTCTATGTAACAGAGGCAGCACCGGAGACAGGCTTGGTGCCGGGAGATAAGATTCTGCAGGTCCAGAGCCTTGAACCCTATCAGGTTCGTAAGCTGCTTCATAAACGAAGCTTCTACAGCAATGAGCCGGAACGGGAGCTGTGGGGAGGCTACCTGCGGATGGCAGAATCTCTGAAGGTAGAGCATTCTGACGGTACGGTAGAGACCATGAAGATGAAGCTTTATCCGGCAGAAGAAGTATCTTATGAGGTGTCCTATGAAAAATTAGATTCCGATACCTCCTATGTGAAGCTGGAGATCATGGATTATGACCGGATCGAAGCCATGCTGCAAGAGCATGGAGAGGAGATTGCTGCCAGCAAAAAGCTGATTCTGGATCTGCGCAAAAATATGGGAGGAGATGAGTACGCAGGGACTTTGTTGTTCCCTTACCTGGTAGATCAGACCAGAACATACCAGGAACTCTTGCAGGATGAGGGCTGCTATGTAAACTTTACCGCCTTAAACTGTGAGCGCCGTTATGACACCCTGGAAGCCTGCAAAGAGGGCCTGACAGACGAGGAAGAGATTGCCATGCTGGAAGCAGAACAGAAATTCTATCAGGATCACTACGGACATGGCATGGAATTTGTCCCGGCAGAACAGGGGGAAGATGAAACCTACGAGCCTGCAGCCCCCCATCTGGAAAAAATAATCCTGCTGACAGATACCTTCTGTGAGAAAGAAGGAGAACAATTTGTAGCCATGGCACAGCGTTGCGGAAAAAAAGTAGTCACCATAGGCCGCCCTACCATGGGTACGCTGGATTACTTCGATCCCATTCATATGGTACTGAATGAGCATATGACCCTGTCTTACCCCATCCGCATGACCAAGGCAGCCTATGAGGGACGAGGAATCAGCGAAAAAGGCTTGCCGGTAGACGAGTATATTTCCTGGACCCCCGAAGAAATCAAGACAGATGTGATTTTAAAACGAGCCAGGGAAATGTGACATTCAAATAAAAGGTTTTTGGGTCAAAAGTCTTTTTGCGCAAGCACAAAGCCTTTTGACCTTTTGACCCTGGCATCATAAAAAAGAAGGTTACCCGGAGTGGGCATTTTTCGGCCTGAAAACAAGTGAAACGCCACAGCGTTTTGCTTGTTTTTAGGCGAAACCCAGCCCACGGAGGATACCTTCTTTTTTTACAGGTTTAACCCCATACAATAATTGATAAATTGTTGTGCCGTCCGTCCGGAAATGCCTCCGTGACGGATT
>CAYMSZ010000055.1:6460-9423 GCA_964393285.1 uncultured Lachnospiraceae bacterium
ACAATAATTGATAAATTGTTGTGCCGTCCGTCCGGAAATGCCTCCGTGACGGATTTCCCATTTATTGGACTCCGCCAACAGCTCCTCATCTGTCATAGGAATCTGATGCTTATGAGCCAGACCCAGTACGATTTCATTGAACTGCTTTTTGTTAGGCTTGGAATAGCAGATGCTGCATCCAAAACGGCTGGACAGGGACAGTTTTTCCTCTACCGTGTCGGAATGGTGAATCTCCGGGTTAATCTCCATGTCATTTCGGTCATTCCAGGTCTCCTTAATAAGATGGCGGCGGTTGGAGGTAGCATAAATCAGAATGTTATCCGGCTTGGTTTCCACGCCACCTTCAATAACGGCTTTCAGAAATTTGTATTCGATTTCAAAATCTTCAAAGGACAGATCGTCCATATAGATGATGAATTTATAATTTCGGTTTTTAATCTGGGCGATGACCTGAGAAAGATCCTTAAACTGATGCTTGTAAATCTCGATCATCCGCAGCCCCTGACCGTAAAATTCATTGACGATGGCCTTGATACTGGTGGATTTTCCGGTGCCGGAGTCTCCGTAAAGCAGTACATTGTTGGCGCCACGACCTTCCACAAAGGCAAGGGTATTGTCCACCAGCTGTTTCTTTTGCAGCTCGTAGCCGATGAGATCGTCCAGCATAACAGTGTCCATATTGTTAATAGGGAAGAAGGTGACCTGATTCTCATGAGATTGAATCCGGAAGGCCTTATTCAGACCAAACATGCCTACCCCGTAAGCCTGATAGAAGTCTGTCACCAGGGTGAAAAAATCCGACACATCCAAAGCAGCTGCCAGCTTGCGGCTCAGCTCTCTGACCTTGTCGCTGACATTTTTGTTGTACATCCGTTCCGTCTTGGAAATGGCCTGATAGTGGGAGATGTGTTGGAAACAATCTATCCCTAACTGCTCCTCTATGGCAGTAAAATCAAAATGAAACAGGTCATAGAAGGCCTGAAAATCATTTCTGGCAAAATAGTTGACGCTGCCCTCCCTGGCTCCGGTTTTCTCACAAGTCAAAGTGAAGGGATTCTCATTGGTAATGAGAAGGTAAGTCAGATAATTCTGCCACAGGTTCTCATCGAATCCGTAATCGGTGGCTACCTGAAGCAGATGGTGAATCTGGGTGTAGACCCGGGTAATCAACTCATCCTTAGTCTGAGAACCCTCGTCCATTCGTTTGAAAATATCACTCAGTTCCATTAGAATAGAATCCTTTGGCATGTCACCGTAGATTAAAAGCTTGGATACGATTCGATACATGGGAAAACCACCTTTCTCGGTAAAATAGATCAGGGCAGGCTCTTTCCGGAGGCTTCCCTGAAAATAGCCGGTACGACTATCCCTTGTAGTCTAACACAAAATGAGAAGGGAAGCCATAGGGAATCTGAGAAATCCCGTTGCTTTTGCCCAGGCGGATGGGTATAATGGAAACCATGAAAGGGGGTTTATCATGGATAAGATACAGATGACAACACCGTTGGTGGAAATGGATGGAGATGAGATGACCAGAGTGATCTGGCAGAAAATCAAGGAGGAATTGCTGTATCCCTATGTGGATCTAAAGACGGAATATTACGATTTGGGACTGGAGCATCGGGAAGAGACGAAAGATCAGGTGACGGTTGATGCGGCCATTGCTACAAAAAAATACGGAGTAGCAGTCAAATGTGCCACCATTACCCCCAATGCGGCCAGAGTGACAGAGTATGGACTAAGCCAGATGTGGAAAAGCCCCAATGGCACCATCAGAGCCATCCTGGACGGTACCGTATTTCGTGCGCCCATTACGGTAAAGGGCATCGAGCCCTATATCAAAAACTGGGTAAAGCCCATTACCCTGGCTCGTCATGCCTACGGAGATGTCTATAAGGCTACAGAAATGAAGATCCCCGGCCCCGGAAAATGCGAACTGGTTTATACAGCAGAGGATGGAACAGAGATTCGCAGCCTGATTCATGAATTTGAAGGGCCCGGTATCGTTCAGGGAATGCACAATGTGAATACTTCCATTGAAAACTTTGCCCGCTGCTGTTTCCGTTATGGATTGGATACCAGACAGGATGTCTGGTTTGCTTCCAAGGACACCATTTCCAAACAGTATGATCACACTTTTAAAGATATTTTCCAGGAGATTTTTGACGCAGAATATGCCAGGCTCTTTGCTGAGGCAGGTATTACCTATTTTTACACCCTCATTGACGATGCCGTAGCCCGGGTGGTAAAGTCGGAAGGAGGCTTCATCTGGGCTTGTAAAAACTACGACGGTGATGTGATGAGCGATATGGTAGCCACAGCCTTTGGCTCCCTGGCTATGATGACCTCTGTGCTGGTATCTCCCGACGGTACCTGCGAGTATGAGGCGGCTCATGGTACGGTTCAGCGCCATTATTACCAGTATCGGGAGGGAAAAACCACTTCTACCAACCCGGTAGCTACCATATTTGCCTGGACAGGGGCACTGAGAAAACGGGGACAGCTGGATGGGCTGACAGATCTGGAGAACTTTGCCCATGAGCTGGAAGAGGCCACCATCGCCACTATTGAAGGCGGTGCCATGACAAAAGATCTGGCAGCTATCACTACCTTAGACCAGGTGACTGTCTGCGATACCGATACTTTTTTGAAAAAAATCCGGGAGAAGCTGGAACAAAGAATGGGGAGATAGACCGGAATCCTCATCACCAAGTGCTGGACAATTGGGGCAAATGTGTGTATGATAGTTTCGTTAAGGATTACTGGATGTAACAGACATCTTAGCATAGAAGGAGAAAAGAAATGAGTAAAGTAAGAACACGTTTTGCGCCTAGTCCTACCGGCAGAATGCATGTAGGAAATCTGCGTACCGCGCTGTATGCCTATCTGATCGCCAAACACGAGGGAGGAGATTTCCTGCTTCGTATCGAGGATACCGATCAGGAGCGCTATGTGGAAGGCGC
>CAYMSZ010000056.1:0-9358 GCA_964393285.1 uncultured Lachnospiraceae bacterium
GAGGAAAAAATATGTATTATGGAAATATAAAACCTTTTAGTATAGAAAATGGAACCGGTGTCCGGGTCTCTCTGTTTGTATCCGGCTGCCGCAATTGCTGTAAAAATTGTTTCAGTCAGCAGACCTGGGATTTTCAGTATGGGGAACCTTTTACAGAAGAGGTAGAAGACCGGATTGTGGAGATGCTTCAAAGACCCTACGTGGAAGGCTTGACTATCTTAGGCGGAGAGCCCATGGAGCCGGAAAATCAGGAGACATTGCTTCCTTTTTTGCAGAAGGTAAGGCAGAACTGCCCTGATAAAAATGTTTGGATCTACACAGGATTCCGTCTGGAAAAACAGGAAAAGGACCGGGAGAAAATGCAGGATCAGACGGCCTGCCCCTTTATACTTCATGATTACGAAAAAACCGGCCCCCTTGCCTTTCGGGCGAATACAGAATATTTGCCCCAAATACTGGCATTGACAGATATCCTGGTAGACGGGCGATTTGAAGAAGATAAAAAAAATCTGATCCTCAGCTTTCGTGGATCGGAAAACCAGAGAATTCTGAATATGAAAGAAACATTGGCAACAGGAGAATTTGTTTTATCGGAATATAACCAGAATGGGCGAGGAACAAAGCCCCAGTGAGGATGAGCCATGGCGAAGGGACCCAATCAAAAGCTAAAATTGTTATATCTGGCAAAGATTTTCATGGAACAAACAGACGAAGACCATGGACTGACCATGGCAGAAATTCTCTCCGGACTTAGCTCCTACGGGGTGAGTGCTGAACGAAAGTCTATTTATGACGATCTGGAGAATCTGCGGACATTTGGCATGGATATTGTGACGGACTTTACCCATGGACACCATTGCTATTACCTGGCTTCACGAAATTTTGATCTGGCAGAGTTGAAAATGCTGGTAGACTGTGTCCAGTCAGCCAGGTTTTTAACCACCCGTAAATCTCAGGAGCTGATCAAAAAGCTGGAAAGCCTGACCAGCAGTCATCAGGCGAAAAACCTGCAGCGCCAGGTATATATTACCGGGCGAGTCAAAACCATGAATACCAGTGTATTCTACAATGTAGATGCCATTCAATCAGCTATCAGTGCCAATCGGCAGATTCGCTTCCAATATTTCCAGTGGAATGAAAAGAAAGAAATGGAATTGCGCCACGCAGGGGCCTATTATCAGGTAAGCCCCTGGTCATTGCTGTGGGACAATGAATATTATTATCTGGTGGCTTATGATGAAAAAGAGGATAAGATCAAGCATTTTCGGGTAGATAAGATGCTCCGTATTTCCCAGACTGCAGAAGCCAGAACCGGGCAGAAACAGTATGATAGCCGGGATACGGCAGCTTATACCAGACGGATGTTCGGAATGTTTCAGGGAGAGGTGCGTAAGGTGACCCTGGAGTTTGAAAACCGGATGTCGGGAATTGTGCTGGATCGTTTTGGTCAGGATATCCTTATGATGAAGCAGGATGAGACGCACACCCGCACTGTGGTGGAGGTGGCAGTCAGCAACCTGTTTTTTGGCTGGATCATGTCCCTGGGAGGAGGCATCCGCATCGTAGCGCCGGAGGATGTGGTAGATGGGATGAGAGAACAGATACACCGTATGGAGGAGATTTACCTATGAAGCTGCTGCACTTGTCGGATCTTCATCTGGGAAAACGGGTGAATGAATTTCCTATGTTGGAGGACCAGGACTATATTTTAAAGGAAATTCTGCAGATGGCAGAGGATCATCATTCGGATGGGGTAATCATTGCCGGGGATGTGTACGACAAGGCCGTACCCTCTGCAGAAGCCGTCCAGCTCTTTGATGATTTTTTGTATCGGCTGGTAGAAAAAAATCAACAGATTTTTGTAATCAGCGGCAACCATGATTCACCGGAGAGAATTGCCTTCGCCTCCCGTATGCTGGGAAAAAGCGGAGTTCATATGTCACCGGTATATCACGGAGAGGTTCCTGCCATTACCTTACAGGATGCCTATGGACCGGTGAATTTTTTCCTGCTTCCCTTTGTAAAGCCTGCCCATGTACGCAGATATTACCCGGAGGAAAGCATAGAAAGCTATACAGATGCCATTTCTACCGTCATTTCTCATATGGAGTTGCCAGAGGGAGAGCGAAATATCCTGGTGACACATCAGTTCGTAGGAAATGCCATTCGTTCCGACTCGGAAGAAGTGTCAGTAGGGGGAACCGATCAGGTGGCGGTATCTGTCATGGAACCCTTTGACTATGTGGCTCTTGGCCATATTCACAGACCCCAGTATGTAGGAGGAAAGACCATTCGCTATTGCGGGACACCGTTAAAATATTCCTTTTCCGAGGCAGATCATGAAAAGTCTGTGACCCTTGTAGAACTCCGGGAAAAAGGACAGCTGACGATTCAGGAGCTTCCTTTGCATCCTCGCCATGATATGAGGGAATTGAAAGGCACCTATATGGAGTTGACAGCCAAAGACTCCTACCGGGGAACAGCAGTGGATGACTACCTGCACATCACCCTTACAGATGAAGAAGAGGTGCCGGATGCCATTGCCAAGCTGCGGATCATCTATCCGAATATTATGAAATTGGATTATGATAACCGGAGAACACGCTGGGAAGGCAGTCTGGAACTGGAGAAAACGCCGGAGCACAGGTCGCCTCTGGAACTCTTTGCCGATTTTTATCGGCAGCAAAATGGTCAGGATATGACCGGGGAACAGAAGGACTGGGTAGAAGGATGGATTGAAAAAATCTGGGAGGGAGAACTGTGAGACCGATTAAATTGACTCTGTCTGCATTTGGACCCTATGCAGAAAAAACAGAGGTGGAGATGTCAAAGCTGGGGACCAGTGGTCTGTATCTCATAACCGGAGATACAGGAGCCGGAAAAACCACTATTTTTGATGCCATTACCTTTGCATTGTATGGAGAAGCCAGCGGTACCTATCGGGAAGCTTCCATGCTCCGATCCAAGTATGCCACACCAGATACTCCTACAGAAGTAGAACTTGTATTTTCCTATACAGGCAAGACCTATACGGTAAAAAGAAACCCGGAATATGAACGCCCGGCGAAAAAAGGGGATGGCAGGACAGTGGAAAAAGCAGGAGCCACCCTTACTTATCCTGATGGTCGGGTTGTGACAAAGGTAAAGGAAGTAAACAGCGCAATCCGTGAAATATTGGGAGTGGATCGAAATCAGTTCTCCCAGATTGCCATGATAGCCCAGGGAGATTTTATGAAATTGCTGTTGGCCGACACCAGGGAACGGCAGGGGATTTTCCGGGAGATTTTCCAAACCGGATACTATCAGACCCTTCAGGATCGTCTGAAAACAGAGGCTGCCGCTGTTATGGCAGAGCGAGAAAAGGCAGCAGGCAGCGTGCAGCAGTATATAAACGGAATTGTCTGCCAGGAAACCCATCCGGACAGAGAGGTCATATCCCGGGCAAAAAGAGGGGAGATGCTGACACAAGAGGTACTGGAAGTGCTGGCAGCGATGCTGACAGAGGATCGGGAAAAGGAACAGATGACAGCCAGGCAGCTGGAAATGCTGGAAGCACAACTGGAGGAGTTTGCCGCCTTATTGGCACAGGGAGAGACCCGTCTTCGCACAGAAAAGAAACGGGAAGACACCAGGCGGGAGCTGGAAACACGATCCCAGGCCTTTAGAGAGAGGCAAAAAGCCTGGGAGGAGGAACAGGCAAAGGATACAGAGCGGGAAGACTTGAGGAACCGGATCGCTGCTCTGACGGCCCAGTTGCCGGGGTACAGGGAATGGGAAGACCTGAAACAGCAGGATAAACAGCTTCAGGGCCAACTGGTGAATCGACAAAACCAGCTGCAGCAGGGGCTTGTGGAGGAAAGAGCCCTACAGGAAGAGCTTCTTCTGGCAACGGAGGAAAGAGCGAAGCTGGAAAATGTAGGAGAACAGAGGGCAAACCTTCTTCACGAAAAAGAAAACCTGCTGCGAAAGCAGAGAATGTTAGAAGAAACCAGAGATAAGGGAGAGCTCCTTTCTGTCAGAAGGAGAGAGAGGGAGCAGGCCGGAATCCTATATCGGGAAGCTGCCGGACAGGCAGAGGAGGCCACAGCCGAATTCCGGAGGCTGCGTCGCGCTTTTTTGGCAGAACAGGCCGGAATCATGGCAGAAGCTTTGGTGGAGGGGGAGCCTTGCCCGGTATGCGGCTCTACTTCTCATCCTCACAGAGCCCACATGACAGCAGAGGCACCTACAGAAACCCAGGTCAATCAGGCAGAGGAAGCGGCGAGAAAAGCAGATCAACTGGCCAGTGAGAGAAGCAAAAAGGCAGCCGAAAAGCTGGCTCTTTACCGGGCAGAAGAGGCTTCTCTAAAGAAGCAGCTGGCAGAATTATTTGGGGAAGAGAGACCTACAGACAACGGGGAATTAACCGGCTTGCAGCAACAGCTGGCAGAAGAACTGGAAACAGTAAGGGATGGCATCAAAGAACGGGATCAACGATTACAAGAAGAGGAAAAACGGGAAAGAAGGAAGAAGGAATTAGAACGTCAGATTCCGGAAAAGGAGACAAGGCAACAGGAGATCCTTGGGAATATGACAGCTCTTCGGGAAGCCATTGCCGTACAGGAAGCCAGAAGAAATGAAATCGAAAAACGGGGGAAAGAGCTGGAAGCAAAGCTGGATTTTTCCAGTGAAGCGCAGGCTCTGGCAAAATGCCGCCAATGGGAGACGGAGAGAAGAGAAAAAGAAAACAGAAGAAAACTAGCAGAACAGGAGTACAATCAAAGTGAAAAGGCTTTGACAGAATGTAAGGCCAGACTGGAACAGTTAGAAAGTCAGCTGCAGGAAATGGAGCCTGTCAATCAGGAGGAGCTTCAGGAGAAAAAAGAAAAAATGACGGAAGAAAAACAACTCCTTCGTCAGAAACAGCAAGAACTGATTACCAGAATTTCCACCAACCAGACAGCCTGGGATCACATTCGGGAGAAGTCAGAGGAATTGGCTGCCCTGGATCAGAAGTGGACCTGGGTAAAGGCATTGTCCAACACGGCAAACGGCAACATTGCAGGAAAAGAAAAGATCATGCTGGAGACCTATATCCAGATGACCTATTTTGATCGGATCATCAGCAGAGCCAACCTGCGTCTGATGATGATGTCCGGTGGTCAGTATGAGCTGAAACGCCGGACATCAGCAGAAAACAATCGAAGCCAAAGCGGTCTGGAGCTGGATGTCATTGACCATGAAAACGGAACCGAGAGAAGCGTAAAAACCTTATCCGGAGGAGAGTCCTTCCAGGCATCTCTTTCATTGGCACTGGGACTATCTGATGAGATTCAGTCCTCTGCCGGAGGAATTCATCTGGATACCCTATTTGTAGACGAAGGATTCGGCTCTCTGGACGAGGAAGCTCTGCAGCAGGCCATTCGTGCGTTGG
The DNA here is from genome assembly GCA_964393285.1 of uncultured Lachnospiraceae bacterium. Lineage (GTDB taxonomy): Bacteria > Bacillota > Clostridia > Lachnospirales > Lachnospiraceae > RGIG7193. The sequence continues at coordinate 5,414 of CAYMSZ010000056.1, forward strand.
CAAGCTTGACAGAAGGCAACCGCCTGGTGGGCATCATTTCTCATGTCAGTGAATTAAAGCTGCAAATCGATAAACAGCTTGTGGTCACCAAAAACAGGACAGGCAGCTCCGTGGAAATTGTGGTATAAAAAAGTTTGGCAATTTCTTTTGTCAGATCGCTGGGAAAACAAAACAGAGAAAAAACGTGATGTAAAAATCAGGTCAGATAGCTAGTGAAAGACAGGTAAAAAAACAGGTGTACATAGGATGTGTGTGATTAGCAAAATCAATGATTACGGCTGGCAGGAAGTCTGCTCCAGCTTTCCCTTCATGGATTGAAGATCTTCTTCGCTGACTCCCAGTGTAATAAGCTTATCCAGTATATCACATACGGAGTCGTGGAAGGTAAAGGATTTGAAGCGCCTTAATTCCCGAAGTTGAAACTCTTCTTCACTGACAAGAGCACGGAAGGTGTAAGCTTGACGGATTCTGCCATCTTGAATTAAGAAGCCACGGTCTACCAGCATAAGTACTAAAGTATTGATGCTAGGTTTTGAAAAACGTCGACCGCATTTGACTTCCAGACGATCCACGATATCCTGGATGGTGAGAGGAGCTCCGGCATCCCAAAAACATTGCATGATCATCTGTTGACGATATCCGATTTCTTCTTTATCGATTCTTCCCATACTGATTTCATGACCTCCTTTTCTTCTTTTTTTGATGGGTAAAATCTGTGTTGACCCATGATTCCCGGGGATCGGATGTGAGGCACGAAACACACATGCGTCATCCTGGTTTCATAGATATAGTATAACACGCTGATTTACGTTCCTCAATATTTTATAAATGTAGAACCACAAAAATTTTTTAAATTTTTGGAAGTTTGTTACAATAAAAGAGGCGGTTTTCCGAATATTTCCTGTTAAAAGTTACCAAAAAAATGGTAAGCCAGGAAATAGAAGGAAAATCGCCTTTTTATGGAAAAATATCGTCTGATTTCGCCTGATTTAGTTGAATCCGCGGAAGCCTTTGCCGATGATTTCGCTGCTGTTGGTGATGGCAATAAACGCTCCGGGTTCATTTTTGCGGACAAAGTTACGAAGCTGGACAGCCTGAGAACGCTTCATAACAGAGAGAATGACAGTCCTGGGCTGATGGGCATAAGCGCCCTCCGCCTGATAGACGGTGGCACTTCGATTTAATTCTTTGGTGATGAACTCACAGATAGGCTCCGGGTGATCACAGATAATGGTGAAATATTTGCACAGGTTAATATTTTCAATGGCGCTGTCAATCACCAGGGATTTCAACACCAGTCCGGTAAGGGAAAACAGACCGGTCTGAATGTCGAAGACAAAGCAGGCTGCCACAACGATGAACACATCCACGATGAGAAGTGCCGTACCGATGTTAAAACTGGTGTATTTTCGCAGGATCATAGCCATAATGTCCGTACCGCCGCTGCTGGCACCGATGTTAAACAGAATGGCAGAGCTGAGGGCAGGCAGGGCGATGGCAAAGAACATTTCCAGAACCGGCTGATTGGTCAAAGGGGCATCCAAGGGGAACCATTTTTCAGCCAAAGACAGTGCCACGGAATTTAAAACGCTGACATAAACAGTCTTGGCGCCAAAATCTTTTCCCAGAAAGAGAAAGCCCAGGACCAGCAGGATCATATTGATGATAAAGTTGTAAGTAGTAGGATCCAGATGTCCGATCCGACCCAGTACGACGGCGATACCTGTCACGCCGCCAAAAGAAAAGTTATTAGGAAATTTAAAGACATAGACACCTACCACTAAAATGAAAGTAGCCACTGTAAGAATTCCGTATTCTTTTAAGGTGGTCAGGAACTTACTAGTCTGGGCATTTGCGGCAGGATTGGTATTTGAATTCATTGGTATGATATACTCCTTCATGATTTTATGAGTTGCTTTTATGGGCTGTCTGACACATGCTGGGAGACAACCTCAAGCAGTTTAGCACAAATTCCAAAAAGCTACAACAGGGAATACTGTACAAAATCCGCTTTTTTAGGTACAATAAGGACAGTTTGATCAGGTCACCCTAAGGTGTAAAAAACGGAGGAATGAAAATGAATTACAAAGCATTTCAGGACATCGAACTTTCCAGACTGGGCATGGGAAATATGAGACTCCCTGCCGTCAATCCCAAGGATCCCAAGTCCCCCATTGATTGGGAGAAGGCACATGAAATCATTGATTATGCCATAGCCAATGGCATTACCTACTACGATACTGCCTATGTATACAATGGCGGAGAATCGGAGAAGTGCCTGGGAGCGGCCTTGAAGAAATATCCCAGAGATCAGTATTATATTGCTACCAAATTTAATCTGCGGGCAAATCCGGATTATCGTGCCGTATTCGAGGAGCAGCTGGAGCGCCTTCAGACAGATCATATTGATTTCTATCTGTGTCACTGTCTCCTGGATAACAATGTGGATGGCTACTTAGAGAGCGGCTGCATTGAGTATTTCCTGGAGCAGAAGGAGAAAGGACGCATCCGTTACCTGGGATTTTCCAGCCATGCAGGCCTGGATGCTTTGAAGAAATTTGCAGACCATCATGCCTGGGACTTTGCACAGCTTCAGATCAATTACTTTGACTGGAACTATGCCAAAACCAAGGAAGAATATCAGATTCTGGCAGACCGTAACATCCCTATTATGGTCATGGAGCCTGTTCGTGGCGGACGCTTGTCCAAGCTGACTCCGGATGCAGAAGCCTTGCTGCAGAAAGCCCATCCGGATTGGAGCATTTCTTCCTGGGCTCTTCGTTTTGCCAGAAGTCTGCCTCAGGTGCAGGTGGTGCTTTCCGGTATGAGCTCCATGGACCAGATTATGGATAATATAGGAACCTTTAGCTCTCCGGAGATTTTTACACCGGAGGATGAGAAGATTCTCTTTGAAGCCTGTGACCTGTTTAAAAAACAGCTTCAGGTTCCTTGCACCGCTTGCCGCTATTGCTGCGATGACTGCCCCATGCAGATCAATATTCCGGAATTCTTAAAGGTATATAATGATTATAAGGTAAACGGAAGAGGTGCCCTGAAGGCCATGGAAACCATTGAGACAGAAGGAAAGCCTGCTGACTGTATCGGTTGCGGTTCCTGCACCGGTCATTGCCCTCAAAGCATCCAGGTGCCGGATATCATGGCAGAGCTGGCAACCTTATCTTGAGACAAGGAGAAGAAGTCTATGAATCCCAGTGAGAAAATAGAAGAAGCCATTGGAGACATCTATACAGAGAACAATCAGGAAAAGCTGGCCAATCTGCTGCAGGCTCTTCTGGAAGCAGGGCAGGAGGAGGCCCAGCTTATGGTTCCTGTGGTGGCACCGGGAGAGGATGCAGCCGGAGAACCTATGCGGGTACAGACTCAGGACGGAGCGATGTGGCTGGCCGGTTTTACCAGCAAAGGAGAGTATGAGAAGGGAGAAGCCTGCCCTGTTGTTTCCTGCGGATATTTTGCCTATATGCAGAAGGCCCTGGAAGCAGAGGAGGTAGAAGGAATCCTGCTCAATCCCTGGGGAAACGGATTCTTGTTTACAAAAGACCTGATCCGCATGGTATGTCAGGTGCGGGATCAAGGACTATCTTGACAAGGAATTTCCTTTTTGCTAGAATAGCCGAAATACCAAAAAGTCAGAAATCCGGCAGCCCCTAGTATATCTGCCGGAAACAAGAAAGAGAGGACAGGAAGATGGGAAAGATTCTCAAAGAAGGTATCACTTTTGATGATGTGTTGTTGATTCCTCAGTATTCAGAGGTTATCCCCAACCAGGTAGATGTATCTACATACCTGACCAGGGATGTTAAGCTGAATATCCCCTTTATGAGTGCCTGCATGGACACAGTGACGGAGCATCAGAAGGACATTGCCATGGCCAGACAGGGCGGCATTGGTATTATCCACAAAAATATGTCCATTGAAGCACAGGCA
>CAYMSZ010000057.1:0-7825 GCA_964393285.1 uncultured Lachnospiraceae bacterium
AGTATCTCTATTTTAATGAGACAAGGGACAAATGGACACAAAATAAATGCTCGCACAAAATACCTTTTGACCCCAACATGATTTGACATCAATATGAAAAAATGATATGGTATAAATCGTGTATTTTTTTCGGGAGGAAAGGGAATGAAAGAACTAAAATTTGCATGGCATTACATCAAAAAATATGGGCTTTCGTACCTGCTTGGAATTGCAGCGCTGCTGGTGGTGGATGATTTGAATGTTTACATTCCCCAGCTGACAGGAGAGATCACAGATGGTCTGGGTTCTCAGACATTGACAGCTGCAGGTATTCGGGTTCTGGTACTTAACATTCTGTTGATTGGAACCGGGATTGCCATAGGGCGATTCTGCTGGCGTTTCTTTATTTTTCGACCGGCCAGAGCCATTGAACGGGACATGAGAGAAGATCTCTTTTCTCATCTGGAAAAGCTTTCTATGAGATACTACAATGAGCATAAGACGGGAGATCTCATGGCTCATTTTACCAATGACCTGCAGGCCATCCGTATGCTTCTTGGCATGACAGTGGTCAGCGCCTTTGATGCTACGGTCATGCTGGTACTGGTACTATATAAAATGGTGGTTTATGTTAGCCCCAAGCTCACAGTGGTAGCGGTACTACCCTTGTTAATTATCGTGTACGGAGATTATCTCTATGGCAAGGTAATGCACAAGAGATTCCTGGAAAAACAGGAGGCCTTTTCAGACCTGACAGATCAGGTGCAGGAAGGGGTGTCCGGTATTCGTGTAATCAAAGCCTTTGTCCAGGAGCGCAAGGAGCTGGCTGAATTCGCCCGGGTAAATCTGATGAACAAAGACAAGAATATGGGAGTGGTTCAGGTGAGAGCCTTGTTCATCCCGATTCTGGATCTGGTGGTGGGAGTCAGCGGTCTGCTGACACTGCTGTACGGCGGCTATCTGGCCATTGCAGGAGACATTACCATTGGTCAGTTTGTTGCCTTTAATTCCTATATTAGCATGCTGGTATGGCCTATGCTGGCAGTGGGAGAGTGTGTAACTTATATTTCCCAGGGTATGGCATCCTTGAAGCGTATTTTGGACATACAGAATGAAGAACCTGATATTGTAGACGGTCCCGATGTGAAGCCCATCCAGGGACTGCGGGGTGAGATTGATCTGGATGATTTGAGCTTTGCCTATCCGGATCAGGAATCGGTTCCTGTGCTGGAGCATATCCGGGTTCATGTAGAGCCGGGAGAGACCCTGGCCATCATCGGACGCACAGGCAGCGGAAAGTCTACTCTGGCGAATCTGATGCTCCGGATGTACGATACCAAATCCGATATGATCCGGATCGACGGGTATCCCATGTGCCAGATTCCTCTTCATGTACTGCGAACGGATATTGCATATGTACCACAGGATAATTTCCTGTTTTCTGACACCCTGGAGAACAATATCGCCTTTGGCGCAGAGCTGAAAACCAGGGAAGCCGTTTATGAAGCAGCCAGAAATGCCTGCATTCACAGCAACATCATTGAGTTCCCGGAAGGCTATGATACTGTAGTGGGAGAGCGTGGTGTGACTTTGTCCGGCGGTCAGAAGCAAAGAAGCTCCATTGCCAGAGCGTTAATGAAGGATGCACCGATTCTGATACTGGATGACGCCCTTTCTGCTGTGGATACAGATACGGAAGAGCAGATTTTACATAACCTGAAAAAGAACCGGGCAGGTAAGACCACACTGATCATTGCCCACCGGATTTCTACTATACAAAATGCAGACCACATTCTGGTCCTGGATGAAGGCCGGGGAGCAGAATATGGAACCCATGAAGAGCTAATGGCGCTGCGGGGAATTTACTACAGCATCTACGAGAAGCAGCAGCTGGAGAAACAGCTGTCTGAGGAGGGAGGTGTGTTCCAGTGAAAAAGCTACATAAAAAAAGAGAAGAGCAGTCAGATGTGCATTATGAGGGAAATGTCCTTTTGCGCATGGTCTCCTATGTAAAACCTTATATGCCTCAGATGATACTTTGCCTGATCATGGTTATTTCCATCACCCTGCTGGAATTGTATAAGCCCATTCTCATTGGCAATGCCATAGATAAATATATTACCGGAGACTATTTGCCGGGTGAGATGGTAGATGAGCGTTTCGCAGGAGTTTTAAAGGCAGCCATTCAATATATCGTTGTATTGCTGGTACTTTTTGTCTGTGATCGCGGGCAGTATATTCTGCTGCAGAAAACCGGTCAGGAGATTTTATATACCATGAGAAATGAATTATTTGCTCATGTGGAATCTCTGTCTATGCGGTATTTTGACATTACCCCTGTGGGTAAGATCGTGACCCGTGTCACCAACGATGTAGAATCTGTAAATGAATTGTATTCCAATATTTTGGTGAAACTGTTTCAGAACATTATGAAAATAATAGGTCTGGCAGGAATTATGCTGGTGCTGAATAGAAGGATGGCGTTATATTCCTTTATTACCATTCCCCTGGTAGTGGTTTTGACGATTCTCTGTCGGAATCTGTCCCGCAAAGCCTATCAGATGGTGAAGACCAGACTGACCACTTTGAATACCTTCCTGTCTGAAAATATTTCCGGTATGAAGGTAATTCAGATTTTTAACCGGGAGAAAACCAAGTTCAAAGAATTCAAGGATAAGAGCGATGAGCTGTACGAAGCAAATTACAAGGAAATGATGGTATTTGCTGTGTTCCGTCCTTTGATTTATCTGGTGTCCATTATTGCATTGTCGATTGTACTGTATGGCGGCAGCATCAGCGTATTAAACGGAGCATTGACCATAGGAACCCTGTATGTGTTTACACAGTACATCAGCTCCTTCTATGAGCCGATTCAGGAATTGTCAGAGCAGTTTTCTACCTTACAGTCTGCCATCGCTTCGGCAGAAAAGATCTTTACCCTGTTAGATGAGAAGCCTATCATACAGGAGAGAGAAGATCCTGTTGTCCTGCCGGAGATAAAAGGCAGAATTGAGTTTAAGCATGTATGGTTTGCTTACCAGGGTGAGGATTATGTCTTAAAGGATGTAAGCTTTGTCATTGAGCCTGGTGAGAAGGTGGCATTTGTAGGCGCCACCGGAGCCGGAAAATCCTCTATATTGAATCTCATCGGCAGATATTACGATATCCAGAAGGGTGAGATTCTCATTGATGGCGTCAATATCAAGGATATGACCAGAGATCAGATCCGCTCTGCCATTGGTCAGGTACAGCAGGATGTCTTTATCTTTACCGGTGATATTAAGAGCAACATCCGCCTTCATAATGAGGAAATTACCGACGAGCAGATCCGGGCTGCTGCCAAAGAGGTCAATGCCAGCCGGTTTATTGAAAAATTGCCTGATGGATATGATGAGAAGGTTTCGGAGAGAGGCTCTACCTTCTCTGCAGGTCAGAGACAGCTGTTGTCCTTTGCCAGAACCCTGGCCTTTGATCCTACTATCCTGATTCTGGACGAGGCTACGGCCAATATTGATACGGAAACAGAGCAATGGATTCAGGATGCCCTGGCCAAGCTGATGAATGGCCGTACCACCATTATGGTGGCCCATCGTTTGTCCACCATTCAGCATGCAGATCAGATTATTGTAATGCACCATGGACGAATTCGTGAGCAGGGTACTCATCAGGAGCTGTTAGAGCAAAATGGAATCTACCGCAAACTGTATGATCTGCAGCTATCCTGACAGAAAGGAGTAAATGTATTATGATGGAGACCTTGATTCAGTGGTTTACCACCACCTTAGGGGGTCTGATTTCCAAGGAACTGACGGTATTTATCATTTCCATGGTACCGGTTTTGGAGCTGCGAGGCGGTTTGATTGCCGCTAAATTGATGGGGATACCTCTCCTGGAGGCCAATCTTTTGTGTATCATCGGAAATATCATTCCGGTACCGTTTATTTTACTGTTTATTACCCCGATTTTTACCAGGTTAAAGCAGACGAAATTGTTTCGCCCCATGGTGGAGAAGCTGGAAAATAAGGCAATGAATAAGAAGGATCAGGTAGAAAAATATGAATTCTTTGGCCTGATGCTGTTTGTAGGGATTCCCCTGCCGGGCACCGGTGCATGGACAGGTTCTCTGGTTGCTTCTATGTTGAATATTCCTTTTAAGAAAGCCTTCCCTGCTACGATTCTTGGTATTTTCATGGCAGCTGTCATTATTGATATCATTTCCTACGGATTGTTAGGACTGTTCTTCTAATCGTATTGTGAGAATTGCGTAGCAAGGAAGCAATACGCAGTATCAGACAAGGGAGCATGGATGAAGAAAAAAGCAAGGTTTCGTAAATGGTTTCTCGCTTCTGCAGCAGTGGCAGGCGGGAGCCTGATTCGGTCAGAATATGAAAAGCGTCAGATTCGGTTCACGTCGTATACGGTAAGAAATGGGAAAATCCCGCCTGCCTTCGCCGGAGTGAGAATCGCTGTTCTGGCGGATCTTCATGACTGTACCTTTGGAGAAAAGAATGAGAAGCTGATACAGAGGCTGAAAGAGCTTTCTCCGGACTACATTGTCTGTGCAGGGGACATGATTGTGAAGAACAGACCCTTTCAGGTGGAAAATGTAGTAGCATTTCTGGGGAAACTGACGGAAATCTGTCCGGTATACTGTGGAAACGGCAACCATGAGATGGCTCTGAAGAAAGAGTATCTGCCGGATGGCAGAAGTGCCTATGATCTCTATGCCGGACAATTGGAATCTGTGGGAGTCCATGTGGTATCTGACGGAACGGTCTATCTGAAACGAGGGGAAGAAAAGGTGGCGCTGTCCGGTCTGGATCTGGATCTGGCGTTTTATGCCAATGGGTTCCATACACCTATGAGACAGAATTATTGTGAGAAAAAACTGGGGATTCCTTCTCCTGGAGAGTATCATATTTTGATCGGACATTATCCCAACTATTTCCCTGAGTATACAGCCTGGGGAGCCGACCTGGTGCTGGCAGGTCATATGCATGGCGGAACGGTGCGCCTGCCCTTTGTAGGAGGACTTATGTCTTCTAATTTTGAATTTTTCCCAAAATATGATCGAGGCTGGTTTGCAGAAGAAAACTGTGTTATGATTGTCAGTGGAGGGATCGGAACTCACTCCATCAATGTGCGATTTGGAAACAATTATCCGGATATTCCGGTCATTACACTGAAAAGATAGGTAACGATATGGGAATTGAAGTAAAACTGGAGGCCTTTGAAGGCCCGCTGGATTTGCTGTTGCATCTGATCGAGATCAACAAGGTAAACATCTATGACATCCCCATCGTGGAAATTACGGATCAGTATCTGGCATATGTCCATGCCATGGAGGAATCTAACCTGGATACCATCAGTGATTTCCTGGTGATGGCAGCTACCTTGCTGGATATCAAATGTCGGATGCTTTTGCCCAAGGAGGTAGATGAGGAGGGGGAGGAAGAAGACCCTCGTACCGAGCTGGTAGAAAGGCTGCTGGAATATAAGATGTATAAATATGCAGCTATGGATTTAAAGGATCGGCAGCAATATGCGGAAAAAGCGTTTTATAAAAGCTCCACCATACCGCCGGAGGTGGCCTCCTATGAGGAGAAGCCGGATATTGAGGCGTTGCTGTCAGATGTGACCCTGGCAAAATTACAGAATATTTACCAGTTTGTCATGAAACGGCGGGAAGATAAGGTAGACCCGATTCGCAGTAAATTCGGTAAAATTCAGAAAGAACCCATTAAGGTGGAGGATAAGATTCTGGCAGTGATGGAGTATGCCAGAGAAACCGGAACCTTTGATTTTGGACAGCTGCTGGAAAAACAGCCTACCAGAATGGAAATTGTCGTCACGTTTCTGGCAGTGCTGGAATTGTTAAAGATGGGACGCCTCCAGGTGGAACAGGAAGAGCTGTTTGATACCATACATTTGACACTGTTAGATGGTTCCCCTTTGATTTTAGATGAGGGGAAAATCAGTGAGAAAGGGACAGAGGAAAGGAATTAACCCATGGATATCAAGACCGCAAAAATGATATTAGAATCCATTCTGTTTACGATGGGGACCTCTGTACCTCTGGAGACACTGGCCAACGCCCTGGAACAGGATCAAAGCACTACGGAGAAGATACTGCATACCATGATGGATGAGTATGCCCGGGAAAAACGAGGGGTGCAGATCATTGAGCTGGAGAACAGCTATCAGATGTGCAGCAATCCGGAATACTATGAGTATCTGATTCGTGTGGCATCCCAACCGAAAAAATATGTTTTGACAGATGTATTGATGGAGACACTATCCATCATTGCCTACAAGCAGCCCGTTACCAAAAGTGAGATCGAGAGCATTCGTGGAGTAAATTCCGATCATGCAGTGAACCGCCTGGCGGAGTTCGGTCTGGTGGAGGAGGTAGGGCGTCTCAATGCCCCCGGTCGCCCCATTCTTTTTGGCACCACAGAAGAATTCCTGCGAAATTTCGGAATCGGTTCGCTGGAAGAATTGCCGGAGATCGGTTCGGATCAGGTAGAGGAGTTCAAACAGGAAGCAGAAGAGGAAGCGCAGCTGAAGCTGGATATTTGATAAAGGGACATCCTGGCAGGATAGATTTTTTTGCTTGTATTTGTCGGATAAATGTGTTATATTGTCCGGCAGTGCCCTTTGGGGCGACTGGTTCGAGAACCTCCCAGTATAAAAAACTATAAGCTGTTTTTGCTGTGTTATGAGATTCTCATGGACAGACAGAAACAGCTTTTTTGTATGTCAGGAAGTTCTCCGAAAGATATATGTGCCAAGAGGTACCGATACGAAGAAGATCCTTCGAAAGGATTCGAAAGGAGTGGACAAGAATGAGACGACGGGTAATAATCGATTGTGATCCGGGGATTGATGACAGCCTGGCACTGATGCTGGCACTTTCTGCGGAAGAAATAGAAGTAGTGGGTATCACCATTGTCTGTGGAAACTCACCTGTGGAGATGGGATTCGAAAACGCCAAGAAGGTTTTACAACATATGAACCGTTTGGATGTTCCTGTTTTTATAGGAGCGGATAAGCCGCTAAAGCGGGAATATGTGAATGCGTTGGATACCCATGGGGAAGATGGATTAGGGGAGAGCTTTCTCCCGGAAGTGAGAGGATACAGACAGGAAAAAAGCGCAGTTGACTTCCTGTCTGAGACATTGCGCAAGAATCCATGTTCTGTGATTGCACTGGGACCGTTGACGAATCTTGCTCAGTTGGTGGAACAGGACAGGGAAGCTTTTGACGCCATTGAGGAGCTTGTCTCCATGGGAGGAAGCTTCCGGAGCCATGGAAATTGCTCACCGGTGGCAGAGTACAATTACTGGGTGGACCCGGATGGGGCGGCACGGGTGTATCAGGCTCTGGAAGAAAATGCAGAGAGTGCCACAGAGGAGAAAGGCAAGCTTCAGAAGATTCATATGGTGGGCTTGGATGTAACCAGAAAGATTGTGCTGACTCCCGACCTGCTGGAATATCTGAAACGTTTGGACCCGTATCAGGGAGAGTTTGTACAAAAGATTACGAAGTTTTATTATGATTTTCATTGGGAGTGGGAGCATTTGATCGGTTGTGTCATCAATGATCCTTTGGCTGTGGCATATTTTATGGATCGCAGCCTTTGCAGCGGTTTTGACTCCTATGTGGATGTAGAAACCACAGGGATATCCCTGGGACAGACAGTGGTGGATTCCATGAATTTTTATCGAAGAAAGCCCAATACCCTTGTCCTTACCCAGACGGATGCCAGGGAGTTTTTCTACTGTTTTTTTGGAAAACTGTTAGGGAAGGGCAGAGAAGAGCTGGATCTTTTGGAAGAACTCTGCAA
>CAYMSZ010000057.1:7925-9255 GCA_964393285.1 uncultured Lachnospiraceae bacterium
ATAGAAGTGAAAGAGAACAAGAAAATGAACAATAAAATCAGTCCCTTAAAAATCTGCGTATTGGCGTTGGCAGTGTGCATCAATCTCATCGGAGGTCAGGTGGCACTTGTTTTGCGTCTGCCCATTTACCTGGACAGCATTGGCACCATATTGGTGGGAGCCCTGTACGGCCCCCTTTATGGATTGATTCCCAATCTCCTCAGCGGGGTGATCTTTGGCATGACAACAGATATTTACTCACTGTATTTTGCGCCTGTGGGCATGATCGTAGGTTTTATGAGCGGTATGGTGTGGAAAAAGAAGACAGCTGGATTATGGTGGCCGGTTGTTGCCTCGTTCTTTATTACAGTGCCGGGGACACTGGTCAGCGCTGTCATCTGTGCAAAGCTCTTTGGCGGAATTACATCATCCGGCTCTACAGTGCTGGTACAGCTGCTGGCGAAGACACCTTTGGGCATGACGGGCAGTGTGTTTGCCGTTCAGATCATTACCGATTATGTGGATCGACTAATCAGTCTGATTCTGGTTATCCGGATTATCCGCATATTGCCGGCTCACATGAAGAATCAAATGGAAAGGAGAAAGATCCATGGGTATACCGGAGGAGAGATACAGTAAAATTACAAATAAAAATCAAAGAGAAATCTGCCTCCTGCGAGGGTTTCCCTGTGCCTGGGGAAAGTGCAGTTTCTGTGATTATATCGAAGACAATGGGAAAGACCGGGAAGAGATGATTACGCTCAATACCCAGGTTCTGAAAGAGGTTACCGGTGAATTTGGCGTTTTGGAGGTGATTAACTCCGGCAGCTGCTTTGAACTGCCCGAAGAGACACTGGAAGAGATCAATGCCATCATTCGTGAAAAAAACATTCAGAAGCTGTTTTTTGAGTCCCATTGGATTTATCGTAAGCGTATTGCCGCCATGCGTGAAAAAATGGCAGCACCCATTGTGTTTAAAATCGGTGTGGAAACCTTTGACTATGAATTCCGGCAGAATGTATTAAATAAAAATGCTGACTTTCATAGCCCCGAAGAGGTTGCACAGTATTTTGACTCTCCCTGTCTGATGGTAGGAATTCAGGGTCAGACCAAGGAGATGATTGCAAGGGATATAGACTTGTTAAAGAAGCATTTCCGGCTGGGAACGGTCAATGTCTACAATAACAATACCACAGGGATTAAGCGAGATGAAGAACTGGTTCGCTGGTTCATGAAAGAATACCGCTGGCTGTTGGACGATCCTACAGTGGAAGTGTTGTATGAGATCACAGATTTCGGAGTAGGATGAGAAGTTTGAAATAACTCTTCCAAAATCAGACAAAGTATGCTA
>CAYMSZ010000058.1:0-1255 GCA_964393285.1 uncultured Lachnospiraceae bacterium
TGGTATCACCAAATACCTTAAAAATCTCGGCCAGATCATAGAGAACCTCATCATCGGGAAGCTCTTCCCGGATTTTTCTCATGACAGAGGCATCTGTAGTAGGAAGTGTCTCCTTATCGGTACGATTCAGTTCTTCGTCAGTAGTTATTTCCTGTGACATAATCGTTCCTCCTAAATCACTTTTTGTAATCGGGCAACAAAGAAGCCCTCATAAAGCTCCGTGGGAGCCAGACACAAGGTACCGGGCAGGGAAGTAGGCAGCAAAGCTTCCCTGGGAAGAAAACCAGGGTCAATGGGCACCAGCTTGACCTTCCCGGAGGAGAGAATCCGCTTCACCACATTCTCGTTCTCATCCGATAGAATGGAACAGGTGGAGTAAACCATTTCATGGCCGGGCTTTAGCAGCTGGATCGCCTTGCGAAGAAGAGTCTCCTGGGTCTTAACGGTTTTTTCAAGATAAGCTTTGGTAAGCTGTATCTTTGCGTGAGGATCGGACAGAGAGAGGGTGCCGCTTCCGGTGCAGGGGGCATCCAGAAGAATCCGGTCAAAAGAAAAAAAGTCATCCAGATTTCTGGCGTCGGTAACCATAACAAAAACTTGGGAAGCTCCCTGTTTGTCCAGATTGAATCGCAGACGGTCTGCCCGTATCTTGTTTACCTCGCAGGCCGTAATTTGTGCCTTACCGCCGGTGAGAGCAGCGATCTGGGTGGTCTTGCCGCCGGGGGCAGCAGCCATATCCAGAATGGTTTCACCTGCCTGGGGAGATAACAGGATGGGAGGCAGCATGGAGGACAGACTTTGGAGATAAACCTGACCCTCCTGGTAGAGGGGGAGATTTTCTACTGCGTTTTCCCGGACATCTTTCAGAATCAGTGCCTCCGGGCTGTAGGGAACCGTTTCAAAGTCAATCCCCGCCTGACGCAGGGCAGCCTGCACAGAGTCAATGTCTCCCTTTAAGGTATTTACCCGAAGGGTGACAGGACGATTGGCATGGTAGCCGGTCAGAATGCGGGACAGATCCTCATCGTTGTATTGCTGAGATAGTTTTTCATATAAAAAGGGAGGAAGACAATGTTGTTCCATGAAGAAAACTCCTTGTATGATCTTGGCAAACCTCTGTGAGAGGTCTCACCCTGATGGATGAAAACCAGGGTACTTGAGGGTATTGTAACAGATTAAAGGAGGAAAAACCAGAAGAAATCAGGGAAAGTCGTATTTTTTGATTGGAATTTTTCGGAATCTGTGTATACTATGA